>DAIDJK010000381.1 GCA_027450225.1 Bryobacterales bacterium
GCTGTGTCGATGGCCGCCGCTGCCGGCGCGGAGCTGCCCGCAGGATCTGTCGATTACTATGACCTGCGCCGGTACCAGCTTGTGAACGGGCCGGGTACCAGGCTGACGGAACATTATTTCGCCGACGCCCTTATCCCAGCCTTGAGCCGGCTCGGTATCGGTCCGGTGGGAGCATTCTCCGTTTACTTCGGTCCCAATACGCCCCAATACTATCTCCTGCTGCCTTCGAGCAAGCTGGAAACGCTGGTCAACGCCGATCTGGAACTGGCGAAGGACGGCGATTTCATGAAGGCGGCGGCGCCGTTCTGGGATGCTCCAGGCGGGAACCCGCCTTACGTGACGATCGAGAGTACGCTGCTGCGGGCGTTTGCCGGTTACCCGAAACTGACCGTGCCGGCCGCGGCCACGAGGAAGGAAAAGCGGATTTACCAGCTCCGCACGTACGTGTCGCCGACGAACATGGACCACGTGCGCAAGGTGGAAATGTTCCACCACGGCGAGTTCGATATTTTCGCCAAAGCGGGCGCCGCGAACGTGTTTTTCGCCGATGCGCTGATCGGCCCGAGATTGCCGAGCCTGACCTACATGCTCAGCTTCCCGGATGTGCAGACGCTGGAGGCAGTCTGGGAGAAGTTCAACAACGACCCGGACTGGAAGAAGCTCTCGAACGACGCGCGATTCAAGCTGGACCCGCCGACGGTTTCGAACGTGACAAGCCTGGTTCTGCGGCCGCTCAGCTGTTCACAGGTCTAGCGATAGCTGGTCTGACGCCAGCCACTCATTTCGATGGCGGTTCCGGCAGCGGACCAGGAGCCCAGTACCCGGATTTGGCGCGCACGTTGAGCTTCTTGTCCGCCAGCTGAACGGTGATGGCGCGGTAGGCACCGTCCTGCGCGCCGTTTTTCGGCACGTAGGCGAGCAGGTAATAATCGCGGCCGTCGCCGATGGCGGAGCGGAAGTCCTTCGCGAGGTCGTTGGTGTCGTGAAAGAAGACCCCGCCGGTCTGGCGGGCGAGCTGTTCCAGAGCGCTGGCATTTTCGAACTTGACGGTACCTGCGGCGCGATCCATATCGGACTGGAGCGCGCCGCCGCGGTTGGAAGCAGGCACGTGCAGAATGACGCTCTGCGCGGAACGGTCTTCCGGGGCGCTCGCGTCCATCGATCCCGAGGAAGCGAACCCGGTCTGCTGCACGCCGAGCGATTCGACCGAATAGACGCGCACGTTGCGGGCAACGGCGTCCTGAACGATGCTCTTGAACTCCGGCTGAAGATCGACCGGGCCAGCCATGCGGAAATGCGAATCGCCGGGGAGGAAGGAAGCGGCGACGGCGTAGAATTCAGCCGTCGGCTGGAGCGAGAAGCCGTCTGAGACCAGAACGAGAGTTCGCCCGGTGGGGAGTTTGGCGACTTCATCCACCACGCTTCTGAGTTGCGCGAGCAACATGCGGTCCAGTGCTGCCCAGCGCTCGGCCTCGCCATCGAGCGAACCTTTAATGTTCTGGATATCGGCGTCACAGGCGTGAACGGCTTTGGGACTGCCGCAGGCAGCGCAGCGGCGGCAGAAATCGAACATTTTGTTCTTCAGGTCGTTCAGTTCGGAGGTGAGTTCCGCTGCGTCGCCACCGCCGAGCGCGGGCTGAAATGCCGGATTGCGCAGAGTGGCGAGGACGGCGGCGGGATCCGAAGTGGCGGTCCGAAGGACCTGCAACTGGCGTCCGATGCCGACCACGACGAACTGGGCGCCCGCGGGTTTCTCCTTTTCGAACACCTGGCGAAGAGCTTCGCGGACGCGCGCCGAATCGGCCATGGCGGTGTGCAGGGTATCGATGCAGATGACGAAAGTCTGGCGCAACCCGCCGCCGGTTCCGGTTTGCGCGGCGGGACCGGATGCGTCGGCCGGCGGCGCATCGGCGGAGGCGAGCAATTGGGCTGCGGAAGGCGCGGCGTCGGTGGAGAATGCGGAGATGGTCTGCGGGACGCCATCTTCAAGGATCTGAAAAGCGGATGCCTTGAGGCCGGTGACGTGATGCCCCTTTTTGTCCGTGACGATGACGGGAACGAGGACTTCGCGGACGTTGACGCGAATGGACGGGGAATCCGTCGCCGGGGTGGTCTGGGCGAGAGCCACGGCGACAGGAAGTATGAGGAGTAAGGTGGAGGGTTTCGTAAGGGAGATTGTACAGCGCGGGACAGGGCGAACTTACGCGAGCTGGCGGACCTCGAGAATGGTGGAGGTCATGACCATCTCATGGCGGGGATGCGCGAATTCGAGCCGCATTCCGCGGCCGATGAAGCAGGATTTCACTGCCGCGCCGCCCCAGTTCGACCCGAGGACGACGACTTCCACCGGCTCCGGGCAATAATCCGGATGGCCGCTGATGAGGACCCTGCCGCGACCGGTATGGGTCAGGCGATAGGTATGATTCGCGGTTTCCACCTCGAGCCGCGCCCCGGCCGGGAGATCGGAGAGGTAAACACCGCCTTCGACCTCGGACTGAACGATGTCCCGATTGATCTCATCGCTCAGATTCAGGTGCGGTATCGCGGCGCGCCGCGCTGTATCACACACAACTATTTCCGCGCATACCAGATGATGAAGAGGCCATCAGGACGGACGTCCGACCAGTAGGACAGGAATTCACTGTGGACGGAGTGGCAGTACTGGAACAGAAGTTTCTCGATTTCCCTGCGCCCGAACCACCTTTCCCAGCGCGGCGTTTCGAGCCGCCCCCAGTGATCGGCATTTTTATCGATGATGGCGAGGCTGCCGCCGGGTGTGAGGACCCTGCAGAGTTCCGACACCGCTTTTTCCACATCGACGGCATGTTCGAGGGATTCGGTGGCATAGATGGCGTTGAACGCCGAGTCGGCGAACGGCAGCTCGTTCATTGAGCCTGCGACCTTGTCGATGCCGGCCGGAATCAGCCGTATCATTTCCTCCGAAAGGTCGAGCCCAGCGATACGCGCTCCCGGATTGCGCTCGAGCAGCACCCGGGCGAAGCGGCCTTTGCCGCACCCGGCGTCCAACACTTTCTTATCGTTCAGATCGCCGAAAAACTTCAGGATTTTCTGGACGTGTTCGATTCGGGGATCGATGGTGGAGGGAAAGTGCTCCTCATCGGCCGCCGCGCGGTCGAAGCTGCGGCGGATCTCGTCGCGAAGTTGACGGTCCGCAATGCCTGGATCAGGCGGGTCGCGATCGAGATCCGCGGGCTTCGACGTTCTGCGGGGGATGAGCCAGTCCCGAAGAGCCACCGTGCCTCAGGGGTGCGTCAGAAAGATCGGGAGACCCATTTTGCCGGTGTAGCTGGGGCGGTAGCGCTGGGTGTTGTACATGCGCTCAACGTCCACGTGGCGGGGGCCGAGTTTCGGGTCGGGAATCGGGACGGCGGCGTAGCAGCCCTGGTTGATGGCCATCATTTTGCCGCGCTCTCCGCGTTCGAGGCAGTCGACCGCCATACCGGCGAAAGTGGAAGCGACGAGGCGATCGACGAAATCCGGGCTGCCGCCGCGAAGGTCGTAAGTGAGATCGCTGACGATGGTTTCCGATCCGGTGCGGCGCTGGATTTCATCGGAGAGATCTTCTGCGACGCTGGCCTTCTTCTTGTGCCCGAAGGCGTCGGCCTGGCCGTATTCGCGCATTTCGTAGCCTTCCCACTGCGCGCCTTCCGAGAGCAGGACGAGCGAATAGTTGGCCGGGTTGTTGCGCTTGTCTTCCGCGACGAGGTCGATCAGATGGTCGAGATTGACCTTGAACTCGGGGATGACGCAGCGGATGGAGGTGACGTAGGCGGTGTAGAGCGCGGTGTAGCCTGCGTCGCGGCCGAAGATGCGGAAGACGCCGATGCGCTCGTGCGAGGCGACGGTGGTGCGCTGGCGCTCGATGGCGTCCATGGCGCGGGTGACGGCGGTGGAAAACCCGATGCAGTATTCGGTATTCCGGACGTCGTTGTCCATCGTCTTGGGGACGCAAAGGACGGGGAAGCCCTGCCGGTCGAGGTGGGCGGCGTAGCTGAGGGTATCATCGCCGCCGATGGCGATCAGGTAATCGAGTTCGAGCCTCTCGAGATTCTTCAGGACGCGCGGCGTCATGTCGTAGACGGTGCTGGTTTCGCCGCGTTTGGTGGCCTGGGAGGATTGGAAATCGCTCGTATTGAGGAAGGACGGGACCTTCTTCATCTTGAGCGGATTGGTTCGGGAGCTGTGGAGGAAGGTGCCGCCGGTGCGGTCGATGGTGCGGGTATTGGCCCGGTCGAGCGGCATCACGTAGCGGGCGGCGCTCGACGGATCGTCGAAATTCAGATGCGTCAGGGCTTCCCAGCCGCGGCGCAGGCCGGTGACCTGGCGGCCCTGCTCGGAACACCGGTACACCACCGTTTTGATTACCGCGTTCAGGCCGGGAACGTCACCGCCGCCCGTGAGAATGCCGATCTTCTTCGCGCTCATTCGCTCGTATTCCAGTTTCCTTTCGAGTGTTGCCGGAGTGAAGGAACCATTGTAGTCGGCGGGCAACGCGAGCGCGTGAGAGCGGGCGCGTGAGGCGGGTACGAAATCTCATGGAACGGCGATGACGAGCGGACGGGCACTTCTGGATGAGCGGCGGAACCGGCGGCGCTGGTCCGGGATATGCTTACGGAGAATATGAGACACGCAGTAAGCATTGCCGTTGCTGCATTCCTGCTGGGCGCGACGGCGTTCGGGCAGATGTCGCAGCCGATCCTGGGCGATCAGCCGACGCAGGTATCGGATCACGTATGGGCGCTTATGGGATTCCCGAACGTCGCGATTATTGTCGGCGGCAGGGCGACGCTGGTGGTGGATACAGGGATGGGACCGCGCAATGGCGCAACGGTGGCGCGCGTGGCGGCGGGGCTCTCGAAGAACCGCCTTCTGTATCTCACGACCACGCATTTTCATCCTGAGCACGCGGCGGGTGAGCCGGGATTTCCGCCGGAGACGATCCTGATTCGCGACGCGGTGCAGCAGCAGGAAATGGAAGCGCACGGCGCGGAGATGATCGATATGTTCAGCAGCCGGTCCGCGCAGAACAGGGAACTGCTGGCGGGCGTGAAGCTGCGGCCGCCGGACATTCTGTTCAATAACGAGGTGAAGGTCGATCTGGGCGGCGGGGTGACGGCGCGTTTGTTGTGGTTCGGCGGCGCGCACACGAAGGGCGATGAACTGACGTTCGTGGAGCCTGACGGGACGCTGGTGTCGGGCGATGTGGTGCAGAACAAGGTGGTCCCGAACATTTTTGGGGATGGCGGGACGCCTGCGAGCTGGATCGCGGTGCTGAACAAGATTTCGGCGCTCGATGTAAAGCATGTGCTGCCGGATCACAGCGCGCCGGGGGATGGGTCGCTGGTGGCGAAGGAACGCGAATTTATTGTGGATCTGCGGACCCGGGCGCTTGCGTTGAAGGCGCAGGGAGTCTCGGCGGAGGACGCCGGGAAGCAGTTGAGCGCGGAGTTCAGGACGAAATATCCGGACTGGCCGAGTATGAACGTGGGCGGGTTTGTGAAGAGTATCTATGCGGAGTAACGGAACCGGTAAACCGGTAACAAAAAAGATCGCTCAGAAGTCATCCGGGACCACGATGGAGACCCGAAAGAAATCTGCGGTGTTCACGGATGAAGAAAAAGCCGCGATGCGGGAGTACGTCGAAGAGAAAAAGGGCGGCTCGCGCGGTGGCGATGGAGAGAGCGCCGTGCTCGCGAAAATAGCGGCGATGCCTCAGCCCGATCGGGCCATGGCCGAGAAACTTCACGCGATCATCAGGGCCGCTGCGCCAGACCTGGTTCCGAGAACCTGGTACGGAATGCCGGCTTATGCGCGCGATGGGAATGTCATCTGCTTCTTTCAGAATTCGCAGAAATTCAAGACCAGATACTCGACGCTGGGTTTCAGCGACAAGGCGAAACTCGACGACGGCAACATGTGGCCGAGCGCGTTCGCGCTGAAGGATCTGACGGCGGCGGAGGAAAAGAAGATCAGGGAGGTTGTCAGGCGGGCGGTGTCCTGAGAGCGCGCCCGGCGTTTCATTCGCCTTGCGCGGTCTGGCGGCGGACGCGACGGAAGAAGAAAGCGATCGCGAGCAGCAACGGGGCCGCGAGACCCAGGTATTCGGGTTCGGGCGTCATCGGCTGTTCGGCGACTCCACCATCCACAATCTGAGTACGAAGGACCGTGTCGCGAATGAAATCCGTCGAACCGTCGCTCGCCGAATAGATATAGTTCGTGCTCTGGCCGTATTGAAAAAGATCGAGGTTGCCGTTGAAGAACGCTGATCCGGCGATGGCGGTGACGCCCGTGGCGCCGAGACTGGTGGCAAGGCCCGTGGCTATGTTGATGCGATAAAGCTGATCGACGTGGCCCGCGGGACCGGCGGTGTAGAGCAGGGAAGATCCGTCAAACGAGAGGCTGGTGTCGTCGTAACCGTTGTTCGGCGCGAGACCGGTGGGGCCGACGAGCGTCGCGGCGCCGTTTTTGGGATTGAAGGAGTAGAGGTTGGATTGGTAGTCGATCCCGTAAAGCCCCTGATTGCCTCCCGCGAAGACAACGAAATCGAGATTCTGACCTGTGTTGCCGAGGACCTGTGCGGCCCCGGTGACGGGATTGACGGCAAGCAGATTGTCCGCGAGGTCTTCGACGTAGTAGATGCCTTTATCGACGGCAATGCCGGCGGCCTTGTTGACGGGGAGGGTCGAAATCTGCGTATAGGCGCCGGTGGAACTGTCGACGGTACCGAAGCGATTGTCGTAGAAGACGGTGGCAATGGTGGCCGCGGGGGCGGCTGTGGAGGCAAGAACGGCGGCCGCAACCAGCCCGAGCAGCGAAGAGGCTTTCACGCGGGGAAGATCGGCGGAATGAAGGCAGGACTTTAATCGCTGGAATGGACGGTGACAATCCGGTGTGATATTTTTCGGCGCATGAAGTTTTTCTTTATGCGCACGGCCGGCGCGGCGATGTTGCTCAGCGGATTTGCCTTTGCACAGTCAGCGCCTCCCGCCGCGCCCCCACCCGCGCAACTGACTCCGGACGGGCAGAATCCCGATGGATACTACAAGCTCGGTCCGGATTCGCTTCCGATGGAAGGGGTGCCGAAGGGCGAGTTGAAGGGCCCGTTCGTGATCAAGAGCCAGGCGTATCCGGGGACGCAGCATACCTATTGGGTGTACGTGCCGGCGCAATACGATCCGGCGGTTCCGGCGAGTCTGATGATCCTGCAGGACGGCCAGGCGATGATTGCGCCGGAAGGCGATGTGCGGGCGCAGAACGTGCTCGACAATCTGATCTGGCGTCGGGAGTTGCCGGTGATGATCGGAGTGTTTATCGATCCGGGGCGGACGCCGGAACAGCCGGAGCCGAATCTGCACGAATGGGGAGACCGGACGACGAACCGGCCGACAGAATACAACTCGCTTGATGACAAGTATGCGCGAGTGATCGTGGATGAACTGATGCCGGTGCTGTACAAGGAGTACAACATTTCGAAAGATCCGGATCAGCACGGAATTGGGGGAGCGAGCTCGGGCGCCATTGCGGCGTTTACGGTGGCGTGGCAACGGCCTGACCAGTTCCACAAGGTGCTGAGCATCGTGGGGAGCTTCGTGGACCTGCGCGGTGGAAATGCGTATCCGGACATCATTCGCAAGAGCGACCGGAAGCCGATCCGCATCTTCCTGCAGGATGGCCGCAACGATAACCGCGGCATGGGCCGCGGCGGACAATACAACCAGGCGCGGGACTGGTTTTACCAGAACGTGCAAATGATGCGCGCCCTGACCGACAAGGGCTACGACGTGAACTATGCGTTCGGCATGAACAAGCACGGCCAGAAGATGGGTGGGGCAATTTTCCCGGATATGATGCGGTGGCTGTGGCGGGATCACGCGGTTTCAACCGATCCGAACAACAAGACGGAGCGCAGCTTCGACGAGCCGGCGAAGACGCAGGCTGCTAAATAGGCCGCAGTTCCCGCACGCCGCTGTAAAATCGGAATCATGCGGGGAACCGGGGTTGGCGTCCGGCTGATTACTGCCGCCGCGCTTATGGCGGCAGGCGCGCAACTGAACGCGCAGAATTTCGAACCGTGCAAGAACAATTTCTCGGCGGCGCAGCAGATCGCGCTGGGAGACAAGGCCAAAGCGCAGGTTTACCAGCAGACTCCTGTGCTGCCGGATGACAGCCCGGTATCGAGGTACGTTCAGCAGCTCGGGCAGCGATTGGTGGCGGTGGCGCCGGGTTATCACTGGCCGTACAATTTCCACGTCGCGAACAACGCTGAGATCAATGCTTTCGCTCTGCCTGGCGGGTCTGTTTTCGTCAATCTCGGGACGATTCAGGCGGCCGAAGACGAGGCGCAGCTGGCAGGCGTGATGGCGCATGAAATCTCACACGTTGTGCTTCAGCATTCGGTGTGCAACGCGGAGAAGCAACAGAGAATCGGGCTGTTTGCGGGGCTCGGACAGATTGCGGCGAGCGTGATTCTCGGACAGACGGCCGGCGACATTGCGGCGCAGGGTATCGGGATGACAGCCGGGCTCGGCTTTCTCCGGATGTCGCGGGAAGCGGAGCGGCAGGCCGATCTGGAAGGGGCGCGGATCGCTTATGACGCCGGGTTCGATCCGCACGGGATGACGCAGTTCTTCCGCACCATTGAGAACAAATATGGCAGCGGCGGCGCTCAGTTCCTCAGCGATCATCCGAACCCAGGCAACCGGAGCGTGTATGTGGACCAGGAGATCGCGACGTTTCCTCCACAGCAACATCCGATTCGTGACAGCGCGGCATTCGAGCGCATTGCGAAGCAGATCTCGGGCATGCACGCTTACACGTCGAAGGAAATAGCGTCCGGCGCGTGGAAGATGCAGGCTCCGAATCAAACGGTTGGAAACGGATTGAACCAGTCCGTCAGCTCCGCCCCGGCAAAGCCGGACCTCAGTTCATCCGGAGCATGGAAAACGTTGCAGGGCACAGGCTTCACGGCATCCATTCCAGCGAAGTGGAAAACCTACAAGACGGATTCGGGCCGCATGGCGGGTCCTGACGGGGGCATCGGCCGGTCCGCGGATGGCGGCGCGGGAAACGTTGTTTACGGCATGCTGACCGATCGATATCAGGCCCAGGGGAACGCGCAGGGGGCTGCGGCGGTGATCGCGCTTATCGATGAAATTTCGCGCGATAATCCAGGTTTTTCGATCCGCAGTGAAAATCAGATCGTGGTGAACGGCGTTCCCGCGAGCAGCGTGGAATGCGTGAATCCATCGGCGAACGGGGGCAAAGGCGAGCGGGACTGGATTGTGGCGTTTCAGCTTTCCGGAACCACGCTGAGATATTTCGTGTTCGTTGCGCCATCGCCCGATTTCGATGCGTTGAAGCCAGCCTTCCAGCGGATCGTCAACAGCATCCGGCTCCAGCAATAAAGCGGCGATCCTGCCGAGGCTCCAATACGCCGGAATGGAATTTCAGGGCATGAAACCGTTCTGTCATGCCGAATTCATTCCGTTTTGATCCTGAGCCAATAGGATGCGAGGAGTTCTCCTCAAAACCAATCGGGAAGGAAGACCAGAACTCCACAAATGCGAAAACACATCGCGATGCTCGCGATCGAGTGCCTGATCGGCGGTCTGCTCGCTCCGGCGGCGGGCTTCGCCCAGTCGATTACGAAGACGCCTGCCCTCGGGGGACACCCAAAACCGGCCATACGTGGACACCTGAAAACCGGCCAACGCTATAGCTGAATCGGGACATTGAATCTGGCGGAGAGATTACTCTCCGTCACGTGAGCAATGTCTTGAGCGAAGAAAAGAAACAGCAAGTCATCGCGCTGGGACGGCTGGGGTGGTCGTTGCGACGCATTGAGAGAGCGGCGCATCTTCGCCGCGCAACGGCCGGAGCGTATCTCCGAGCTGCGGGAATCGCGGTGCGCCCGCCGGGTGGGTGGGGACGGAATCCGGCAAAACCGGCCATAGAGGTGTCCACCGACTCCGAGGCCGGAAAGGCACCTCAGCCACCGGGCCGCAGCCCCTCGGCGAGCGCCTGCGAACCGTACCGGGAGGTCATCGAAGCCGGCCTGGCAAAGGGCCGCAACGCGATGGCCATCTGGCAGACTTCACCTTCAATCCGAAGATGAATCGCAGTCTGGTGTTCGACCTGGCCACCGCCGCATTCATCAACAAGAGAGAAGACGCGTTGTTTCTCGGCCCTGGCGGAACCGGCAAAAGCCACCTGGCGCAGGCCATCGGCCAG
>DAIDJK010000382.1 GCA_027450225.1 Bryobacterales bacterium
ACGAGCAGAGCTGCCCCCGAACGTCCCGCGTGGGACCGTTTCGCCGCGCCGTTCCGTGATGGCGCCCGGAATCGCAACAAAACAGGATTTTACCGAAGGCTCCAGGAAGGCCGCTTAGATCTGTTGCGGGTGTATGTCGCGCAGCAATCCGTCCTTTCCGTTCGCTCGTCCGCGTTTAGGGGTTTCGCATGAGACAAAAACGGCGCGAACTGTCGTCTCCTGTTCATCACGAATTAAACTCAGGTGCGTAGTCAGCAGAACAGGGGCCGGCAGTGGCTGCGTGGTTGTTGACGAAGGCGCCGGTTCGCACGGCCGACAGGACAACCCTTCGCAAGGGTTTAGCTGGGGTGATGCGACCGCGTTTTCTATCTGACAGACGAAGGCGGCGAGAAGTCCGTGATCGACCTCTCGGAACGGTGAGCCGCCGCGCGTCGGCAACCGGTTTGCCGGTCTGATGTCTTTCGTGAAGAACCGGCCGGTCTGGTCCGCGCTCCGTATGGCGTTCTCCGAAGAGCAAAGTTCGCGTTGTGCCGTGAATATGCTTGAAACCGGGCTGCCCTTTTCCCGATTGAATCAGGCGATCGAGGCTTCCAATATGCCGTTGCGGGAAATCACCCGCGGCAGCCGCGTCTCGATAGCCCTCATGCGCGCCGAAAGAGTGGTTCGCTTCAGCCCCAGAAGCGCGGCTGCGGCCGTCTTGTTGCCTCGGGTTCGCGTCAGCGCCTGCGTGAGCAGCGCATGCTCGAATTCCTCGACCGCTTTCTGGTAATCCATTCCGCCTGCGGGCAATTCCACCGCAGGCATGCAACCCGCCGGCGCGGAAGCCACCATCCCCGCCCGCTGGAATTCGAAATCGCGCGCCGAGATTACCGGCGACCATTCGGCCCGGATAATGGCGGTTTCAATGAGATTCTCCAGTTCCCGCACGTTGCCTGGCCAGTCGTGCTCTTCGAGTTTCCGCACTGCTGCCGCCTCCAGTGTTTTCACCGGAATCCCCTCAGCCTGGCAGATCTTTTCGACAAGGTGCTTCGCGAGCACAGGGATATCTTCGGTCCGCTCACGCAATGGTGGAATCCGGATCGCGAAAACGTTCAGCCTGTAATAGAGGTCCTGGCGGAACAGTCCCTGGCGGACACCCGCCGCCAGATCCAGATTGGTCGCCGCGATAATCCGCACGTCCAGCCGAATCTTCTCGTTCCCGCCA
This sequence comes from Bryobacterales bacterium, assembly GCA_027450225.1. Taxonomy (GTDB): domain Bacteria; phylum Acidobacteriota; class Terriglobia; order Bryobacterales; family Bryobacteraceae; genus BOG-234. The sequence continues at coordinate 1,205 of DAIDJK010000382.1, forward strand.
AGCCGTTCCACTTCCCGCTCCTGCAAAACCCGGAGCAGCTTTGCCTGGATCGCCAGTGGCATGTCGCCAATCTCATCGAGGAAGATTGTCCCGTGGTTCGCGGCTTCGAATTTTCCCATTCGGGAATTGAGAGCGCCCGTGAATGCGCCCTTCGAATGGCCGAACAGTTCGGCTTCGAGAAGAGTGTCGGGGATAGCCGCGCAATTCACTGCGACGAAAGGACCTTTTGCCCGCGGCCCGGCCTGATGGATCTCCCGCGCCACAACCTCTTTACCGGTTCCGGTTTCTCCTTCTATTAAGACGTTGCAGCGGCGGGCGGCCACCGAGGCGATGCTCGCCGTGACGGCCGCGAATACGGGGCCGGCGCCGATGAATCCGCGACCGCGGCCGCCGGCAGCCGCTCCGGCGGCTGTGTTCTCCACCGGACGGACTTCCCCGAGCGCCCGCGTGAGCTCGTCGACACTGGAAAATACCTGCGCCGCACCCGCGCGAATCCAGCGCACGGCGCCCGCCGGGCCGGCTTCGGTATCCACAACCCAGACCGGAGGTAGAGAAGCCGCCTGCTCCAGGAGTTCCGATGCGGATTGCCGGTCAATGCCTTCACCCGGCGCTCCGGTTTGAACCACCAGCGCGCCAATGCCGCCGGCCGCGGCCAGAGAAGCGGCCTCCGCCACGTTTTCCACAAATGAGATCCGGGAATATCCCGCGACTGGACGCCGCGTGGCATCACTGCCGATCCAGAGATAAGTCATCCTGCGAATGAATCGGCGCGAATCGAGGAAACTTTAGATTTTTTTTCAGGATAATTTTCCCGCTTCGGCGCACGACCCGCTAAACTTCCCGCCGGAGTCGCCGATATATGAAGTAAGCGAAGCAAGGCTTGCTTCGTCAAAGACTCTTTTTTGTGGAAAGGGAATACTTTTGATCGAACAAGACCTGCTCATTCGGAGCGTGATCAGCGCGACGACCGATGTTTTTTCCACCATGCTGGACATGGAAGTGAAATATGCCGGTGAAGCCATTGAAGACGCGCTCGCCGGGGGGGACGTCGTTTCCATCGTTGGCATTACCGGCGACTGGGCCGGTTCGGGCGTTTTCTGCTGCACTCCGGGTTTTGCCACCACCATCTGTTCCCGGATGCTTGGCACGACCATCGATCCGAACGGCGGCGCAATCGATGACGAGATCCTGGACGTTGTCGCCGAAGTCACCAATATGATGATCGGCAACATCAAGAATTCTCTCGAGGCCGAGACCGGGCCTCTTGCCATCAGCGTTCCTACGGTGATCCACGGCCGCAACTTCCATTTCAGAAATATTTCCGGCCTGCGGGGCACGGCGACATTTTTCGAAGGCGACGGCGAAAAGTTCGAAGTGCGAATGCAGCTTACGCCTGCGCAGCAATCCGCCAGCAAGATGCGGGTCCCCGTCTTCGGGCTGGCCCATGTGTAATCCCCCGTGCTGAGAGCTTTCATATTCCCGGGCACTCATTCAATGCCCGATGATGAGTTCAGCAGACGCCGGCGGTCAGCCGTGGGCCGCCGGTCGCGACTCCGGTTGCGCCAACAATTCCGACCCCGAATTCTGTCCGGACCTCAAACGTCTGGTGTACGGGATCGCAGGACGCCTGCACTCACGGCTGCCCCGTGGCTGCGGGATCGAGATGGCGGACCTGGTCCAGGCGGGCGCGGTTGGCCTGCTCAGGGCGGAGAAAGCATTCGATCCTTCTTCCGGAGTTCCGCTTGCCGCCTATGCCAAATTCCGCATCCGCGGCGAGATGCTGGACACTATCCGTCGCCATGCCTCGCGCCGGCTGGTTCATCCGTCCGACCGGGAAGCAGCCGCCGATTCGGACGGACCCGACTGGATGGCCCTCGTGCCGGCGGCGCCCGACGCATCTCCTCATTTTTCGGCCCTCCAGACGCAGCGCAGCAGTATTCTCCGCGAGGAAATCGGCAGATTGCCGGAGCGGTACCGCCGAGTGGTCTCGATGCGCTACTCCGAGGAACTTACTCTGCGGCAGATCGGAGCCGAGCTGAAAGTGAACGAAAGCAGGGCTTCCCAGATTCACAGGCTCGCTTTGACGCGTCTTCGTCAGGCCCTCTCGAGCCGGGGCGTGCGGGCAATATCACAGGTTTTGTAGATTCGGACCGGGGAAAAGGTTCCGCTCCCAGAGAAGCTTGTCCATCATGCGATTTCAATCAGGAAACCCGCGCAAAAGGATGCCACCCGGGCCACCGTTCCGCGCGGCGTAATCAAACCCTATGAGACTCCAACTCGATTCCGCCCAGCTCTCGCAGGTCGATAATCGGCCAGCTGACGCCGTCTCCGAGAGCGGCCAAAGCGGCCGCGGTTCCTCGACCACTGCTCCAGCCGGCGACGACAGCATCTCGCTCTCCGGCGCTTCCAACGCCGTCAGTCAGTTCGCGACGGACCGGTCGGCTCGCGTGCAGCAGCTTGCCGCCGCCGTCCAGGGCGGTACTTATCAGGTTTCAAGCGCGGCTGTAAGCGCCGCCATTGTCGGTCACGGATTGTCCTGAAGCTATGTCCGGTCTGCTCAGTTCGCTTCAAACCGCATCGAGCGCGCTTGCCGCGTTTTCGACTGCGCTCGGCGTCGAATCGACCAATGTGTCGAATTCCGCCACGCCGGGCTACGCGGCTCAGCGGGCCACCATCAGTCCCATCCTCGACGGCGGCGCTGTCGGAGCCTCGGATCTGGTTCAGATTACATCCACTGGGAGCGCGCAGGCCGATGCTCTCGTACAGGCCGCCTCCACGCAGGCCGGATGGACTCAGGCCCAGGTCAATCAGCTCAGCCCCATCAATTCCGCCTTCGACATCACCGGCTCATCGGGAGTCCTTGCCGCTCTGCAGGGTTTCAGCTCCGCCTTTGCCAACGCGGCTGCCAACCCGACCGATCCGACCATCCGTTCGCAGGCCCTCACGGCGGCGAGTACTGTCGCGCAGGCATTCAATTCAGCCGCGAACGCCATCGGTTCGGAGCAGCAGCAGACAACCTCCGCCATTCAGAGCACCGTCTCGCAGATCAACAATCTTGCTTCCCAGATCGCGCAGGTGAATGCGCAGGCCGCCAACCAGACTCTGGCCAACGGCGGTTCGGGCGCTTACGAGGCCGTGCAGCGCAATGCGCTCGATCAGCTCTCGTCCCTCGTCGATATCACGGTTCAGAAGAACCCAAATGGCACCATCAACGTGCTCGCCGGGGGGCAGATCCCGCTGGTCAGCGGCATTCAGGCTTATTCGCTGTCGGTGAATCCGACGGCGCAGGCGGGCAGCCAGATCTCTTCCAATGGCTGGGGTGGAACCAGCGCGACTCTCGGCGGGCAACTTGGCTCGCTGCTGCAGATCAACAACACCACCATTCCCTCTCTGATCGGAAACTCCACCCAGCAGGGCTCGCTCAACACACTCGCGCAATCGTTCGCCGATTCGGTGAATACGCTGGTCACTTCCGGAACGGACGCAAACGGAAATCCGGGCGCGGCGCTGTTCACTTACGATAATTCGAACGGCGGGACAAACGTGGCCGCGAGCGTCGCGATCAATTCCGCGGTCACCCCGAGCCAACTGGCGCTCGCCAGCGCGACGCAGTCGAATGGCGTCGCGAACTCACTTGCGCAACTCGCTTCCAGTAACAATCCAGCGCAGCAGATCAACGGCCTTTCGCCCCAGGATTATTACGCCTCGATCGCTTCGGGCGTGGGTTCGCAGCTCTCGAACGCCAACACGCAGCTGACGGTGGATCAGACGACTCTCACGTCCACCCAGTCGTGGCGCCAGCAGAAGAGCGGCGTTTCGCTCGATACCGAAGCCGTCAATATCACAGCGGATCAGCGCGCCTACGAAGCATCCGCCCGCCTGATTACGATCGTGGATCAGCTCACGGGCGAAACCATGCAGATGATCGGGACAACGGGGGTCGGGTAATGCGCGCGTCTGAGCGGAAGAATCGCGGCAAAGGAGAACGGCAATGATCGTCGGAGCATCCGCCATCGCTTCGAACTGGTTCCTCAATGGCATGAACAATCTGCAGAACCAGCTCGCAAAAACTTCGATCGAACTCTCTTCCGGTTACCAGGTGAACAGCGCCGCGGACGCTCCGGATCAGGTCACCAGCCTTGTCGATATGGGTTCGAATCTGGCGTCCCTGCAGACATATCAGCAGAACCTTTCCTCCGCGCAGAGTGAAGCGAAAACCGCCGACTCGACCCTGCAAAACGCCATTACGCTGCTGCAGAATGCGCGCAGTATCGCGGTGCAGGGCACCGGCACCACCCTTACCGCCGCGGACCTGCAGAGCCTCGCTGTCCAGGTGCAGTCCATTCAGCAGCAGATGGTCACTCTTTCCAACGCGACTGTCGGCAACAAATATATTTTCGGGGGAGATCAGAGCACTCAGCCTCCTTATCAGTACGACGCCGCTTCCGCGTCCGGCGCGGATCAGCTCACGACCCAGACAAACACGTTTGCGCTCGTCAATCCGACCGGACAGACGGTGTATCAGCCGCTCACTGCGCTCCAGATTTTCGATAATCGCGACGCGTCCAACAACCCAACGGCCAACAACGTCTTTACTGCGCTGCAGTCGCTTACCACCGCGCTGCAGAGCGATAACGTCAGCGGCGTGAACACCGCGCTCACTTCTCTTGAAACCGCCTCGAGCTGGCTGAATCAGCAGCAGGCCACCTACGGCTCGATGGAGCAGCGCATGACGAGCGAACAGAACACCGCGGCCAACCAGATCACCAGCCTCCAGCAAAGCATAGGCGGCATCCGGGATACCAACATCGTTCAGGCGGCAACCGATCTTACGCAGGAGACCGCCGCCCAGTCGGCTGCCTTTGAAGCGCAGTCTCACATTCCCACCAAGAGCCTCTTCGACTATCTTGGCTAGCACACCGTGAACAGACAACTCAGCCAGCAGGAAATCGATGCGGTCTTCCAGAATGTCCGGGGAAGCCAAAGTGAGGGCTCGCCGTCACGGCGCGCAATATCGTTCGATTTCCGCCGTCCGGACCGCATCGCCAAGTCCCAGCTCCGGGCCATTCACCAGCTCCACGACAACTTTGTCCGGAACCTCGTTTCCAGTCTGTCGGCCTATCTGCGGTCTTACCTGATCGTCAACCTTGTCAGTGTGGAGCAGCTTTCGTATTCCGAGTTTCTGGAATGTCTGCCGTCGCCCACCGTCATCGCGTCACTCGGCCTGAAGCCCTACGACGGCAACGCGGTGCTCGAGTTGAACTCCTCGCTCATTTTCCCCATCCTCGAAATTCTGCTCGGCGGCGATGGAAAACTGCAGTTCACTGCGCAGCGCGAAATCACCGAAATCGAGCAGGTGCTGCTGGACGGCCTTTTCCGTCTCATTCTGCGCGATCTCAAGGAAGCCTGGCGATTCGTTTCGAACATCGATTTCAGTATCGACACCATCGAAACCGAGCCCCAGTTTCTCCAGATTCTCGCGCCCACGGAAGCGGTCGTGGCCGTCGCCATCGAAATCCGCATTGGGGAATCCATCGGCATGATGAACATCGCCATGCCGTCCATCATCATCAAAATGATGCGCCAGAAGTTCGATCAGCAGTGGTCGCTCCGCAAAAGCGAATCCACGGCGGACGAACAAATGCGCATCCTCAATCTGGTACGCGCCGCCAAACTGCGCTCGGAAGTGGTTCTCGAAGGTCCCGAACTACTGCTTCGCGATCTGATGAACCTGGAACCGGGCGACGTGCTGAGCTTCGATTACCGGGTAAATCGGCCGCTCGATCTGCTTCTGAACGGCGACAAGCGTTATGTAGGCGAACTGGTCAGCGTAGGGAGGCGCGCCGGACTCCGAATTACCGGGCCCGCCGAGGAGGAATCGTGACGCGCGAAGTGGTCGCCTCGCCGCTGTTGGGCGAAATTGAAACCAGCTCCGAATGCGAAATGTCTTTTCCATTCGGAATCCCAGGATTCGAGGATATGCGGCGCGTCATACCGGTCGAAATACCCGCGCAGCGCCCCCTGGTTTATCTCCTCCACGCCGACCGGCCTGAGATCTGCTTTCTCGCGTTGCCGGTCTTTGTCATCGATCCGCATTTCAAACTGACGATGACGGAGGACGAGTGCACGGCCATCGGCCTTCCGGCTCCGTCCACCGGCGCCTGTGAGCCCAGAATCGGCGATGAGGTTCTTTGTCTTGCGCTGCTGATCCCGAGCGGCGATTCGGTGCGCGCCAACCTTGGCACCCCGCTCGTCATCAATCTCCGAAATCTCCGTGGCATACAGTGCTGCCCGCCCGATGGTTACTCCGCCGGATTTTCGCTCTCGGCGGAAGGAACATGGGAGCACGCATGTTAGTCGTCCGGCGGCGTGCGGGTGAGGGCATCGTGGTCGCGGGCGAGATTGCCATTGAGGTAATCGAAATCTCCCGCACGCGCGTCAAGCTGGGCATCAGCGCGCCGCGCCAGGTGCCGGTCCTGCGCAAGGAAACAGTCGCGCTCCGGGAGGAAAACCGCCAGGCGGCCGCGCTGATCAGCGATCGCGGCCGGAACGCCGTCGAGCAGATCCTTCGCGCTCTGCGCATGGCGCCGGCCAATGGGAACGGAATTCCTAAAACCTGATGCCGTTCCGCCGATACGAATTGCAGGACGGTAAACAGCGGGATGCGCACCAGGGTGCGAGGACCCGCGGCCCGGCATGAAGACGGGCGATCAGTCGAACAGGAACGCAAAGAATGTCGTTATCCATTCAAACCAATATCAATTCGCTGAACGCGGAAAATTACATCCGCCTCAATTCGCAGTTCCAGGGCCAGACGATCAATCGGCTTTCGTCCGGTTATCGCATCAACTCTTCGGCGGACGACGCGGCGGGTCTCGCAGTCGCCAACCAGCTGCAGGGCAGCGTCGCCGAGCTGACCCAGGGCGTCCAGAACGCCAACAACAGCGTTTCGCAATTGCAGGTTATCGACGGCGGTCTCAGCAACGTCACCCAGATTCTGAACCGCCTTCAGACCCTCGCCACCGAATCGGCGTCCAGCACCTTTACTGGCGATCGCAACACGCTGAACGCCGAATATCAGTCGGACCTCGCTGAAATTAATCGCCAGGCCGCCAATATCGGCTTGAACAGCGGCGGCCAGTACAACACGATCCTGAACGTGTACACCGCAGGCGGCCAGACGCAGGCCAACTCCCAGGTTTCCATCAACCTGAGCGGCGCGAACAATGCCGTGGACACGACGTCGCTCGGCATCGGCAATACCAGCGTCGCTGGCGGAGGCACGTCGCTCGCGGGCCCGGCGCAGTTGAGCGACCCGGCCGCGACTTTCCTCGCCGGCGGCAGCCAGGCCTTTACGTTCAACATCGACACCGGGCAGGGCAATCAGACTGTCACCGCTACCGTGAACCAGAGCGCCGCAGCGGGCGGCGTGACGGGTACCCAGGCGATCAGCAGCCTGAATACTCAGCTGCAGCAGTACGGAATCACGGCAACCATCGGTACAAATGGCGCTCTGCAATTTTCGGGATCGACGGCCTTTACCGTGAACGCGGCGGCGGCGTCGGCCGGCACAGGCCTCGCGAATGCGCAGAACGCGGTAAATACCGCGGACTACAATTCCCAGAGCACGGCCTTTGCCGCCTTCAGCGGCGCCTCTGCTTCTGAAACTTTCTCCATTCAGAACAGCGCGGGAACCACGAACATCACGCTGAACAGCACCAACGCCGGTACTATCCAGCAGGCGCTCTCCACCATCAATGGCGCGCTTTCGGGAAAGGGCGTTTACGCCGTGGCCACGGGCGATAACGCGAATATTTCGTTCCAGAGCGCGGGCGCATTCAGCATCAACGAGACGAATTATACGGCTCCGACGGGTACTGACACGGGTGCTCTCTTCGGCGCCGCGGGCGCTGTCACGGTAAATGCGCCCAATTCAAGCTCAACGTCAACCGGCAATGCTCTCTCGGCCTTGTCGGCTCTGCAGACCGCCATCTCGAATCTCGGTCTGGTGCAGGGCGCGGTCGGCGCCGGTGAAAACAAGCTGAATTTCGCCGTCAACCTCGCGCAGTCCCAGATCACCAACTATTCCGCTGAAGAATCCGGCATCAAAGACGCGGACGTCGCCGCCGAAGCGGCAAATCTTACAAAAGCTCAGGTGTTGCAGCAGGCCTCGATCGCTGCGCTGGCTCAGGCCAACGCGGCGCCTCAGGCGGTCTTGTCGCTCCTGAAGGGATAACGCAGTTCAACCGGTCGGCGGCCTCGTACGCGAGGCCGCCGGATCAGGGTAGATAAAAATGTCGAGCATTTCCAACATCCCGTCCAATCTGTTTACGGGCACGAGCAACTTTGCCTCGACTCTCTCTCAGGTTCTGACCCGCGCCGTTTCCATCGCATCCTTGCCGGTCCAGTCGCTGCAGGCTCAGCAAACCGATCTGCAGAATCGGCAAAACGCGTTGCAGGGGCTCGACAGCGTCTTTTCGAACCTGCAGTCTTCCATTCAGAATCTCCAGTCCACTGTCCAGTCCGGCCTGCTCAGCGCTTCTGTCTCGGACAGTTCCGTTGCGGTAACCGTTGGAGCCAATGCTACGCCGGCAAGTTTCACCATTCAGGTCGGCAGCCTCGGATCGTATTCGACCGCGCTCAGCGCCGGCGGCTCCACGCCCGTTTCCGATCCGACAACTCAGGGAATCTCGTCCTCCAACACATACACTCTGAACGTGAACGGCGCGCCCACCAGCATCACGGCGTCCGATTCTTCGCTCAGTTCCCTTGCGTCGGCCATCAATTCGCAGGCAGGGTCACAGGTGCAGGCCGTGGTCGTCAACGTCGGTTCGCCGGGCTCGCCCGACTATCGTCTTTCTCTGCAATCCTCGCAGCTCGGCGCCAACACCCTCGATCTGACTGACTCGAATGGCAACAGTCTGATTACGAGTTCCAATCAGGGATCGCTAGCCAGTTACTCGATTGACGGCAGCGCCACCGTTAGCTCCTCATCGAGAAACATCACCATAGCTCCCGGCGTAACGGCCACGCTCCAGAACACGACAGGCCAGACGACCAATATCACCGTGGCCGACAGTCCGACGACTCTTCTCAACGCGTTCAACTCTTTTGCGCAGGCCTATAACAGCGCCGTTACCGCCCTCGGACAATATCACGGGCAAAACGGAGGCGTGCTCGAAGGCGACAGCATTATCTCGACGCTCGGTGGAGTTCTCTCTCAGCTGGGAACTTACGATGGAGGCTCGGTCTCCACGGCGCTCGCCAATTACGGCATCACTGTAGATCAGACCGGACAGCTTTCGGTCAATTCGGCCGCGTTCACCACCGCGGCCAATTCCAACTTCTCCGGGCTCCTGCAAACGCTGGGCAGTTCGACCACCGGAGGCTTCCTGCAATCCGCCACCAACACGCTGAACAGCGTGGAAGATCCAACTGTCGGAATTCTCAAGCTGGCCGAAACCCAGGTGGGGAGTGAGATTACTGCGCAGCAGACGAAAATCAGCAATGCCCAGGCAAATCTGAGTACCATCCAGAGCAACCTGCAGCAGCAGATCGCGAAAGCGGACGCGTCCATTGCTTCGCTCGAAAGCCAGGTTTCTTACGTGGGCGGACTCTTTGCTTCCGCCATGGGCACGACGAATTCATCAGCTTATATGGGAGCCACCACTGCACAGCTCAACCCAACACAACTCTGAGCCGCCGGCCATGGCGAAGCTTCGCGTCGCAACCCGGGAAGGGGATTGGGCGCTCGCGCAGGCCAGCGCCGAACTGCTCGCCGCCGAACCTCTGCCGCGCGAACCTGAGGAACTGGGGCGCCGCCTCGAAGTGCTCAAGGAACTTCTCACCTCCGCCCGCGCAGGCCGCGCACATCTTGCGGCCACGTTGCAGAACGTAACCGCCGCCAGCCGGTTCGGACAATCGCCCGAATTCGAGCGGCAGAATCTTGTCGATCCGATCAGAATTTAGCGATCCTCGGCCATTATCCCGCCTGAAATCAGCTGCATGGGTGTGGAATCCGGCGTGCCTTCCGGAGAGGCATGTCGCTGGACCGCATCGGCGAGCAGACCGCAAATGTGCTCACCTGGCTGGCCCGCCGCGAAGAGGCCATCGCCTCCAATCTCGCCAACGCGGATACGCCGGACTATAAAACGCTGGATGTTGCGCAGCCAGGCGATTTTTCCTCCATTCTCGCCACTAGTCTTGTTACGGAACAAGTGCCGAATCTCGTCAGCCGCAACGACGGCAACAATGTCAGTCTCGACCGCGAGACTCGTCTCCTTGCCGAAAACAATATGAAATTCAATCTCGCGACCCAACTACTGCGCGAGGAAGTAAAGAATGTTCGCTCCGCAATCGAAGAGGGCCACTCGTAATGAGCCTTTTCACCGCCATTTCCGTCAGCGCCTCCGGCATGGAAGCCCAGCGGGCGCGCGCCGAACTCATCACTGAAAATCTCGCCAACGCGGAAACCACGCGCACGCCGGAAGGCGGACCTTACAAGAGGAAGGACGCTGTCTTTTCCACGGTCGCCGCCGGTGATTCTTTCTCCGATGTGCTCAGTTCCATGGCAACCGGTGGCGGCCCGCAGGGCGTTGCCGTTTCGAATGTCGTTGTGGATGACCGCGACCCGGACCGCCGTTACATGCCTGGCCATCCTGACGCCGATCCGAACGGCTACGTGTCTTTCCCGCGCATCAATCCAGCCGAAGAAATGGTGGACCTGATGAGCACTTCACGCAGTTATGAGGCGAACGTCGCAGCCATCTCGTCCGTCAAGGACATGATCAATCGCTCGCTCGATATTTTCCGATAGGTTCTCGCGATGAAGCTCGATCTCGGTTCGTCCATCAGCCCGTTTCCCTCACCTTCCACCACTCCGGCTTCCGCGAGCGGCGGCGGTTTTGGCGCCGCCATCAACGCCGCGATCGGTCAGGTGGAAGCGGCCCACAATTCCGCCGTCTGGGCCGCCACAAATCTGCTCACCAATGGAAAGGGAGATGTCCACACGGTCGCCGTCGCCGCCCAGCGCGCCGATCTCACGCTCGAAATGTTCCAGCAGGTTCGCAATAAGTTCGTTCAGGCTTATCAGGAAATCATGAAAATGCCGATGTAGCCTGGCATTGCGACCCTCATGAACCAACTGGTCAAACTCTGGCGATCTCTCAAGCGGCCGCAACAGATCTCGCTGATCGTCATTCCTGCCGTCGTGCTGCTGGCCGCCTGGTACGGCCTCAAGATGAAGCACGAAGGCGATTTCCACGTTATCTACAGCGGCCTCGCGCTCGAAGATGCCAACGCCGTCACGCAGAAGCTTCACGAAGCTTCCATCGAGTACCGGCTCGAGCAGGGTGGCGCGGCCATCGCCGTTCCGTCTGCCCGCGTAGCCGACGCGCGCCTTGCCATCGCCGGAGCCGGACTGCCGCGCAGCGGGCGCATCGGCTTCGAACTCTTCGACCGGTCCAATCTCGGATCGAGCGACTTCGCCGAGCAGGTCAACTACCGCCGCGCTCTGGAAGGCGAACTCGAGCGCACCATCGCGACTCTCTCCGATGTCGATCAGGCTCGCGTACACCTCACCTTTGCGCGCGATTCCGTTTTTCTCGATGACAAACGCCCATCGAAGGCCACGGTTGTTCTGCGCCTGAAACGCTCTGCCCCGCTTTCCCCGGCGAACGTTACCGCCATCGCCAATCTGGTCGCCAGCGCTGTAGATGGCCTCACGCCCGAATCCGTAGCCGTCATCGACTCCAATGGCCGCCTTCTCAACCGTCCCCAGGACTCGGCCGATTCGGGCGCACAGCTAGCCGAAGCCAATCTGGATTACAAACGCCAGGTCGAATCCGAACTGCTCAACAAAGTGAACGCCGCGCTCGAACCCCTTCTCGGCGCAGGGCGATACCGCGCCGGCGTCAATGTCGATTGCGACTTCTCGAGCAGCGAAGAGAACGAAGAATCCTTCGATTCGGCGAAATCCGTAATCGTCAGTTCCCAGTCCACCGAAGAATCGAGCGCGACCGGACTCAGTGGGGGCACCCCCGGCGCGGCATCGAATCTTCCGAAACCCACTGCCCAGCCGGTTCGGCCGGCGGTCGGCGCATCGGGCATCAGCCGCAAATCGGAGAATCTCGCGTGGCAGCCTGGCAGAACTGTCCGGCGCACCGTCCAGCCTCGGGGCATGATTCGCCGCATCTCCGCCGCCGTGCTTGTCGACCAGACGGTGCGGTGGGAAGGGGTGGGCCCGAAAGCGAAGCGCATACTGGTTCCCCCTTCCCCGGAAACCATGAAAGGCATCCGGGACGTTGTGGCGAGCGTGATGGGCGTGAATGATCAACGCGGGGACGTTGTCACCGTCGATAGCCTGCCGTTCGAAAACACTCTCGCCGCGGAGCCGCCGCCCGCTCCTCCGGCTGCCTCCGGCGGCAAAAAAAATCAGCAGCAGATGGTGCTCTCGCTTAACAATCCGCTTGTCATCGCCGCGCCTGTCGTTCTGCTGCTCGCTGGCGCGGGTTTCTTCTTCTTCCGCCGCAAACGCAAGGCGATAACGGCGAAGGCGCAGGCCGAGATCACCTCCGCGGCCGAGCGCGCGAAGCTCAACGCCGGCGAAGCCGAGAAACAGCTGCAGCAGCAGCTTTCCGACAATGAAGCTCAGCAGGCGCTGCTTGAGACCGAAGCCATCTCGCGCATCAAGCTGCCAACCAACAGCCGCAAGACGGAAGTTCTCTCCAAGCATATCCGCGAGACCAGCCACAAAGATCCCGCGGCGACCGCCAACGTGCTTCGCAGCTGGATCGCCGACGGCGATGACCGGAGGGCCACGTGATCCATAACAGCGGGGCCAAAAACGCCGCCGAGCAGATGACCGGTCTGCGCAAGGCCGCCATGCTTCTGGTGCTTCTCGGCGACAAAGCCAGCGCGGAGCTCCTCAAGCATCTCTCCGATGACGAAGTCCAGGTGGTGGCCCGCGAGATCGCCCGCCTCGACGCCATCTCCGCCGAACAGGCCGAAGGACTTCTCGAAGAGTTTTACCAGATGACCATGGCGCACGATTTCGTCGTGCGCGGCGGCATGGATTACGCCAAACGCGTTCTCGTTTCCGCCTTCGGTCCCGATGCCGCCAAGCGCCTCATGGACCGCATTTCGAAAGCGCTTGGCGGCAATCTTGGCAGTCTGGACGTTCTTCACAAAACCGATCCGCAGCAGCTCGCCAAGTTCATTCACAATGAACACCCGCAGACGGTCGCCCTGGTTCTCTCCCACCTGAATCCTTCACAGGCCGCTGCGCTGCTCGTGTCGCTGCCCGCCGAATTGCGTTCCGATGTGGCTCTCCGAATGGCCAATCTCGATCAGATCTCGCCTGAAATCGTGAACAAAATCGCCACCGTCATCGGCCAGAAGCTGCAGGCTATCGGCGAACTCAGCCGCGAATCGTATGGTGGCGTCCGCGCCGTCGCCGAAATGTTCAACCGCCTCGATTCAGGCACCAGCAAGGAAATTCTCGACACCATCGAGCGCCACAATCCGAATCTCGTCGAAACCATCCGCCACCTCATGTTCATGTTCGAGGACATGCTGCTGATCGATCTCACTCAGCTCAAGATGATTCTGGAGAAAGTCGATCGCCGCGTCCTCACCCTCGCTCTCAAAGGCACCAGCGAGCAACTGAAGGAACACTTCCTGCAGACCATGTCTTCCCGCGGCGCCGAGCTGCTGAAGGACGATATCGAATCGCTCGGCCCGGTCCGGATCAAGGAAGTCGAAGGGGCGCAGCAGCAGATCATCAATGTGGTCCGCCAGCTCGAAACCGAAGGCGCAATCAGTCTGAAGGGCGCCGTCGGGGAGCAGTATGTTGTCTAGAGTTCTCTCCGGCGATGCGGCGTCCGCGGCGGGCTTGCCCGATTTTCCGCAGGTTGCGCCGTTTGCGGGGGAAGATCCCGCGGCCCCGAAGCCTCAGCCCGCCCCGGAGTCCGCTGAAGCCTTCGCCACCATTCAGCGCCTGGAAGCGGAGCTCGCCGCTGCTCGCCGCCAGGCGTTCGAGGCGGGTCTGGCCGAAGGCGAGAAGCGCGCGCGCGCCGAATTTGAGCCGGTCGCGGCGCGCATGAACGCCGCCATTGCCGAACTCGCCGGCATGCGGTCGGAGATGCGGCGCCGCGCCGAACGCGACGTGGTCCAGTTGGCGCTCCTCATCGCAAAGCGCGTGCTGCATCGTGAGCTGAGCGTCGATGAGAATGCGCTCACCGCGCTCGCCCGCGTGATTTTCGAGCGCCTCTCCCGCGCCGAATCCTACAAAGTCACTGTCCATCCGCGTTTCGCGAAAGCCATCGCCGCGGCCGTCCCGCCTGCAATCGCCGCGAAGGTCCGGATCGAGGCCGACTCCGCGCGCGAGCCCGGAACACTGATCGTAGATTCGCCCGAAGGCGTCATCGACGCCTCCATCGACACGCAACTGGAGGAAATCGGCCGCGGTCTCGCCGATCGATTAACCCACTGACCATCGTTATGCCCTCAGCCCTGACCCCGCCTGATGCCATCGACTTCAACCGCTTCGCCGCCATTCTCGCCCGTATCGATCCCGTGCGATCGGAAGGCGAAGTGGTAGAGCTGGTCGGCCTCATCGTCGAATCCCGCGGACCCGCGGCCGCCATCGGCGACTTCTGCGAAATTCGCACCCGCGCCGGCAGAACCATCCGCTGTCAGGTGATCGGGTTCCGTGAAGGCCGCGTGCTCTCCATGCCGCTCGAAGACACCGGCGGGCTCTCGCTTGGCGATCGCATCACCGCCCGCGGCGGGGATGCTGACGTGCGGGTTTCGCCCGAACTTCTCGGCGCCGTTCTCAATGGCTTCGGCGAGCGCATGGATGGCGGACCGCCGGTGCACGCTGCCGACACTCGCCCGCTCTACGCGCCGCCGCCGAGCCCGCTGTCCCGCACGCCCATTCGCGAGCGTCTCGCCACCGGCATCCGCGTGATCGACGGTCTTCTGCCCTGCGGCAAAGGCCAGCGCATCGGCATCTTCGGCGGCAGCGGCGTCGGCAAGAGCACCCTGCTCGGTTCCATGGCGAAATCGAGTTCCGCGGACGTCAACGTCATCGCCCTCATCGGCGAACGCAATCGCGAAGTCCGCGAATTCATCGAACACGATCTCGGCCCGGAAGGTCTGAAGCGTTCCGTGGTCGTGGTCGCCACCTCCGATCAGCCTGCTCCCCTGCGCGTTCGCGCCTGTTTCGTGGCCCTCGCGGTCGCCGAATATTTTCGCGATAACGGGCAGGATGTGCTCCTCGTGATGGATTCCATCACTCGCCTCGCCATGGCGCAGCGCGAAATCGGACTCGCCGCCGGTGAACCACCCAGCCAGAAAGGCTATACGCCGTCCGTCTTCGGCCTGCTGCCGAAAATCTGCGAGCGCGCCGGCAACTTCGAAAACGGCTCCATCACCGCCTTCTTCACCGTGCTCGTCGAAGGCGACGACTTCAACGAGCCGATCTGCGACGCCGTGCGCTCCATTCTGGACGGCCACATCACGCTGTCGCGCCAACTCGGCGCATCCGGACACTACCCCGCTATTCAGGTCCTCGATTCCGTCAGCCGCCTTGAATCCAAACTGGCCACTCCCCAGCAGGCCGCCTCGGCGCGCAAAATCCGCGAGGCTCTCGCCATCTTCCGCCAGTCGGAAGATCTGATCAACCTCGGCGCCTATGTTTCCGGCGCCAATCCGCGGCTCGATGCCGCCATCAAATCCCGTTCCGATCTCATACAGTTTCTGCGGCAGAACGGCGGCGAAGTCTCGTCGATCGATGAAACCATCGGCCGTATGGATGCCCTCGCCGCATCGTTCCCGGCATGAAAAAATTCGAGTTTCCACTCGACTCCGCCCTGCGCTGGCGCAAGACCATCGCGGACCTGCGCAAAGCTGAGGCGATGAACTCCGCGCGCGCCGTAGCCGCGGCCGAAGCCACCGTCCAGCGTCTGGAGGCCGCGCGCATCGAAGCCGGCAGGCAACTTGCGACGCAGTCCGACGGCGCGGGTCTCGCCGCTTTTTCGGGCTACCTCGAGCGGTCCCGGCGGGAAATCCTGAAGGCTCAATCCATAGTCGTGCGCGCCCGCGCCGCTCTTGAAGCAGCGCGCAAGCGGCTCATCGAAGCCGATCGCGATGCGCGTCTCATCGAAAAACTGAAAGAGCGGCGTCTCGCCGAATGGCGCGCCGAAGCCGATCGCGAAATCGAACAGTTCGCCGCCGAATCCTTCCTGAATCGGCGCTGAGGTCCCCGCCCGCGGCCCCGCCCGCCGCACCGCGCCGATGCCGGCCCGCATCTTCCCGCGCGTCTGCGAAGCGCTCGTCGTGCAGCACCCGTATCAGCCGCTACTGCACAAGCTGGTAAAGGTCCACGCCGCCGTTATAGTTCGGCACGTAAATCTTCCCGCCATCGATCACCGGCGGATCGAATTTGTTGAACAGAAACCCGACGCCCCAGCGCTGCGAGTCCCACAGCACCTTCAGCGACCCGTCCTGGGCCAGATGCACCGGGTCGTAAACCAGCAGCCGCCCGTTCACCACGAACGAATTCGCGTCTCCATACGGAATCGCGCACACCAGAATCGCCGAGTTCGGGTCGTTGCCGTTGCTCGACCCGCCGCAGAATCCACCCGGCATCCCTCCCGGCGGCCGTCCCCGCGCATCCGCGCTCGCGTATTCGTTGCTCTCGGCCACATACGTGAGTTTGCCTGTCGAACTGACCGCCCACTTGTGCAGTTGCGCGTTCTCGCCCCACGCGAAAATTGTCCACGAATTCATCACCGGATCGAAAAACTGAACCGGCGTCATATGCAGATGCGCCGTATCGCCGGACGGAAAGAAGTTCAGCGTCCGCGGATCGTTCGGGCACGGGTCCACCGCGCCGGGGCTCATCGTAAGCCATACGGGCGCTGAGGCCAGCTTCGCGCAATTCGCCTTCGGATTCGCCAGATCGGCCGGCGTGGTGCCGCCCATGTCCGCCACTCTGATCGGATACCCGATCCCGTCCTTGCCGGCGGCAATGCACACGCCGATCTGGAAAATGCACGCCGGTCCGGCCGATCCCCAGTCTTCGTCCGACCACGCGCCCGTCGCGATGTTCGGAAACACGAGCACCGTCGGCGCCCCCTGCTCGTTCACCACCGCCTCCAGCCTGGCGTCCTTCAGCGGCATCGCCGCCATCCCGCCGTTCACCGGCCGCCGCACCAGTTCGGATGGCTCGCTCACGCCGGACATCTTCATCGCCGGCGCGGCCTGCTGCCCGGTGCGCGCAACGTCGGTCCACGGCGTCCAGTGGTCCGCCACCTTCAGCGACGCCGCCGTTCCTTGCGAAGCCGGCGTGTACTTCAATTTCACAAACGATTCGCCCCACTGGCTCACGCCGTCGAAGTCTCCATTGCCGGTCAGCAGATAGAGATTCCCCTCGGCATCGGCGGCCGGTCCCTGGCCCGCCATCCACACCCCTGCGCCGCGCCCTGCCGTCGTCGCCATCAGCGCGGTCTGCCGGTTCGTCTTCACATCGAACGCGAAGCAGAAACCCGCCGCTCCGCTGGCCGCCTCCAGTACCGTGCCCGAGCATCCGAACACGGTCTTCACTCCATCCACATTCGTTTCCACCAGCGAGGAACGCTGCTTGCGCACATCGGCGTCGAAACTTTGCCCGTCGTTGGTTCCGCCGATCGGAACCGCCGGAAACACCTGCGCTCCGTCCGCCACGTTCAGTACGAACATGCGAAATCGCGCTGTCTTCGAATTCCCCGTTCCATCCGGCGAAACCCAGCAGACCTGGTAGAGCCGTTCCAGGTCCGCGTCGATCACGCCGGTCGAAAGGCAGCCCCAGTGCTGATTGATGTTCTTCGCATCGATCTCGTTCGAACTCGTCACCGGCACGCCGAGCGTCACCTGCCAGATGCCAGACCCGTCATGCGCGTCGACGCCGCGCACCACATTCGCCATCGAAGGCAGCACCATCACGTCGCGCACGCCGCGCCTCGTTTTCACTCCCGGCAGTATCAGCGGCTGCGCCTCCATTCCCCGCGCATCGCCGATCACCGGAACGATGGTCGCGCGATAAATTCCCTTGTTCAGCAC
>DAIDJK010000383.1 GCA_027450225.1 Bryobacterales bacterium
AAGGCCGTGAATACAAGGTGGCGACGCGGCTGGTTCTTCGCCAGACAACGCGCGCGCTGAACGTATAACGGCGGATTCAGGCCAGCCGGTCGAGCAGATCCGCCAATTCCACCGGCGCGCTCGATTGCCGGCCTTTCTCGAGCTTCGGTCCGGCGGCGACCAGTTCGTTGTGGCCCTCGAACCAGACAGCGAAATTCGCGTGCTCAGCCCCGGAGAGCCGCTGGTGGTTGAGGTACGTGTACCACGCTCCCATATCGGCGTCGATGAGCGATCCGCGGAAATCGAGATCCGCCTTGCGCTGCGCTTCGGTCAGTAACTCGTTCATCGAGCCCTCGCGCTGCCGCGGCGCGAACCGGACCACAATGGTCAACGGCTGCGCCCGCCGCAACCCCTCGCGAGCCGCCCACTGCACGAACGTCGTCGCGAATACCTGCGTTCCGGAACCCTCGGTCAGCAGACTCAGCTGGAACCGGTTCAGCACGGCATCGTTTCCGAAGTTCAGTCCGATCTCCTCCGGTTTCATCAGCGCCAGCTGCGTCCGGAAAACCTCGGGGCCCAGACCCGAGTCATACGTCTTCTTCATGCGCGCCTGCAACGCCGCCCGCGCCGGTGTCAGCGCATCGTACGAAACCTTCGTCACGATCTCCGATTCCACCGGCAGCGCGCCCCCGCCATCGATGTACCAGTGTGCGAAGCGCTGGCGCTGCTCCTGCGCGCGACGGTCAAGTACGTGCAGAACGCCGCGCACCCCATCCTCCGCCCGCACGTTCGGAAAATACACGCCCTGGCGGCGAATCTTCCGGAACAGCGCATAGTCCGCCGGCTTTTCGGCCCCACGCCCGATAATCACGATGGCGAGGCGATGTGTCGGAAGCGGCGGATCCGGGGCGAACGCCGCCACCTTTGCCACGTAATCCACCGCGGCGCTGGAAAACGTGTCGATCTGACGCGTCGCCCAGAGCTGGCTGGTGAGCTGTTCGGAAAAGATGCCCGGCGAATTCACCCAGTCGATCGATTCGAGCGACGGCGGAAGCCGCAGGCCCGCGAAAGGCGCCATCAGCGCATCGAACTGCGCCTTGTCCAGACTTGCCAGATACGTGAACTGGCGCTCCAGATCCCGGCGTTCGGCGGGAAACTTCCAGTCGTAAACGATCAGTTCGCGCAGCACCAGCGGCGCGAAGGCGAGCGGCAGCCGGCGCAGCGCCTCGATGTGGTCCGCCGCCAGTTTTCGCGCTTCGGGAGGATAGCGGAAGAACTTGTCCGGCTGAAGATCCTGCGGCAGCATCTCAGGCCACCTCCGGAATCGGCTTGCCCTGCGAGAACCGCGCGTCGAACCCGAGCACCGCGCCGACGGTCGGCACCAGATCCACCGATTCCACCGGCCGGTCCACGACGGTTTTCTCCTTCGCGCCCGATCCCAGCGCCAGCATCCACGTGGTGCGCGAGAGCGGATCGCCCGTGCGATGGTGCTGGAATCCGTTTCCGCCCGAATCCATATCCGAATCGCGGCCGAAATCGGGCAGAATGAACAGCGTCGTCCTGTCTTTGTATTCGGGCTCGGATTGAATCGCGCTCCAGATCTCCGCGCACAAACGATCCGACCTGCGAATGCCGTCGATGTAGAGCGAAAACGCGCCCGAATGCGCGATGTCGATGTCGTGCAGCGTGATCCAGAGCAGACTGGGCGCAAGCTGGCTCATCAACTGCTTCGCCACGAACACGGACAACTCGTCCGGGCTCGTCAGCGTTTGGGCGTGCCGCGTAAATTCGGAGACGGACAGCTTCAGCACGCTCGCGATCTGGTCGAGTTCGAATTCATGGCCCTGCAGCGACGGCGCGTAGAGTGGCGTCTCGTAGTTGTCCCGGAGCAGGTGGTCGTACTCCGCATGCGAGCCTTTTGACAAAGCCGCGGCAAGCAGCCTTTTCGGCAGAATCACTCCGGCGCCCAGTCCAGGGCCGAAGCCTCGCCGCCCACTCTCGCCGATGCGGTTGAACCCGTTCGAAGGCGCGATCACCCAGGCGTCGGTAGCCGGCCTGTTCAGGCCTTTGCGGAAGTATTCGAAGACGGTCGGGTTGTCGGGCGAGACGGCGGCGAAATTATTGAAGGTCTCGTAAACCCCGGTAGCAAGACTTGCCGTCGCGACGTAATGCCCCAGAATGCCCTTGTTCACCACCTGGCTGAAGAAAGTCGATTGCGGCGCCAGTTCGTTCAGAAGATGCGGAATGTTCTCCTGTCCGTCCTCGGAGAACGTTTCGTCATCGCGCGCTCCGCCGCCGAACGTCACTACAACCGCTTTGCGCCCACGCCGCACAGTGGCCGCGCGGGCATCGCCCGGTCCGAAGACGGTGGCGCCCAGACCCATTCCAGCGGCCATCCGCAGGAAATTGCGGCGCGTGGTGGAAACGGCCGCGGAAATCTGGCGCGGCGTGGCGGATTTGAGATCGATACCGAACGGCAACATGGCGCCGGAACCCCTGGCCCGGCCGACAACGGATTGAAGCGGTTAACAACAAATTGTGTCACGGCTGCACGGGGCAGGGCAAATAGCTGTCCGCAATTGACCCTGGATCTATCTCCGCAGCAGCGCCAGCAGCCCAATCGACACGCAGAGATTCACGCCCAGCAGAATTGAGCCGATAACCCGCTCATTGTAAAGCCGGAACCACATATAAACCCCAGTCGCCCCGAGCAGGATCAGCGTTACCGAAATCCAGCCGAGGATCCACGCCCAGGCGTTCATCGCCATGTCTGTGTGATCTGTGCCGTGCAGGTGATGCAGGCGATTCAGAAAACCCAATAGCGGCAGTTCCCTTCGCTCCACGCGCGCGTTGCCCGTCGACGCGGCGTAAGTAACCAGGTCCGCCCCGCCCGGCCGCGTCATCGTAAATTGCAGATTCGCTCCGGCCGCCTGGCTGCCTGAAAGATCGCCGCGATAGCCGTACCGGTCCATCAGAATCTGCGCGGCCTCTCTGCCGGTAAGCCCTGGCCTTAGTTTCACCTCCGCCGTCGAGATGTGCGGCCGGATCGCGAACTGGTGGGCCATCTGAACCGCGCTCACTCCGTACACCAGAATGAAGAACGCAGCGGATAATCCCAGCAGCAGATGGATATTGCGAATCAGCTTATACATCAGCGCTCCAGAAAGAAGAAGATGACGAACGCCGCGAATCCCACCCCCAGCGCGATCCGCGCCGAACGAAAATGCCAGCGCGAGGCCACGCCGAGCCACATTCCGCTCAAGCACATGCCCACCAGGCTCCAGATCGCAATCTCCATGTACCATGTCCAGGCGCGCACAACGGGATCGCCGGATTTGTCGGCAACGGTCGCCGCATGCGCGTTGTCCAGAAATCGCCAGATCGAATTCCGATACTGCCTCACCTCGATCCGTTGTTCGTTTTCGATGAGCGTTGCCCGCAGAAGGCCGTTCACGGAGTACCAGTCGACATTCAGGCGATTGGCGTCGTCACGATGGATATACGGTTCGCCGCCATGCGGCGGGGCTGCGACCAGTGCTTCGATCGCCTTGCCAACCGAGCGGTCCGAAGCTGAAGCGCCCGCCGTGAACGGGATGGAGCGGAGCGCCGGCGGTTCACCCGATGAGAAGATGTCGGGCGCCTTGCATGTCACAACAAGCCCCGCCACGCCGAAGAGAATCAGAAAGGAAAAACTCAGCAGACCCGCGTAGATGTGAATCCGCCGAATCCACCACGTAAAGCGCTTAGTCATTGAGGGGCGCAATCGAAAAACACAACAAAAACACCGCCAGCGCCACGATCCCCAGCTTCACGCGCGTGCTTCCTGCAGGCGATTCGTCGTAAACCGGCGGATGGCGCCGGGCCAGAATCGCCAGCAGCGCGAACCAGAAGAACCACCCATGCCAGAAGTACCCCATCGGCAGCAGCGCCACCAGAAAC
>DAIDJK010000384.1 GCA_027450225.1 Bryobacterales bacterium
GCGTGGTAAATCGCGGGCTGGCCTACTGGAGCGACGGCAAGGGCGATAACCGGATTATTCTGATTTCGCCCGGCTATCAGATGGTCGCGCTGAACGCGAAGACCGGGCAGCCGATCGCAAGCTTCGGAACCGATGGCAAAATCGATCTCTGGCAGGGGCTGGACCGCCCCGTGGTGAAGCCGGGACAGATCGGCTCGAGTTCACCGGCCATCGTGGTGCGAGACACCGTGGTGGTGGGGGCGTCGCTGCAGGCGGGCACCGCGCCGCGCAGCAAAGAAAATGTTCCGGGCTATATTCGCGGCTTCGATGTGCGCACCGGAAAGCAGCTTTGGACGTTCCACACGATTCCGCGCCCCGGCGAGTTCGGCAACGAGACCTGGGAGAACGATTCCTGGAAATACACGGGCAATACGGGCGCGTGGGCGCCGCTCAGCGCGGATGAAGAGCTGGGTTACGTCTACATTCCCGTCGAAATGCCGACGGGCGATTTCTATGGCGGCAATCGTCCGGGAAATAATCTTTTCTCCGACAGTCTGGTGTGCCTCGACGCGCGCACAGGCAAGCGCGTGTGGCATTACCAGCTGGTTCATCACGACATCTGGGACTGGGACATCACAACGGCTCCGATTCTCGTCGACATCAACGTGGACGGACGGAAGATCAAAGCCGTCGCGCAGATCACGAAGCAGGCGTTTGTTTTCGTGTTCGATCGCGTGACCGGTCAGCCGGTGTGGCCCATCATCGAAAAGCCGGTGCTGCAATCGACCACGCCGGGCGAGAAGACATCGCCCACGCAGCCGTTTCCCACGAAGCCCGCCGCGTTCGATCGGCAGGGGTCGAGTGAAGATGACCTGATCGACTTCACGCCGGAACTGAAGAAGGAAGCGATCCGGATCGCATCGCAATATCAGTATGGGCCGCTCTATTCGCCGCCGCTGCTGGCCGACACCAATGGCAAGGCCGCGCTGTTTCTGCTGCCGGCGCACGTGGGCGGCTCGAACTGGCCGGGCGGCGCGGTAGACCCCGAAACCGGCATGCTGTACGTCGCTTCGGTCACGAACAGCGAATTCCTGGCTGTGAATAAGGCCGATCCGAAGCGCTCTGATATGGGCTATGTGGGCGGACGCGGCGGTCCGCCGCGAACAGGCTCAGGCGCCGCGCCTTCCGCTGCGCCTGCGTTCGACGATCGCGAAAGCCTTGCCATGCGGCCCGCGCCGAAGATGAACGTCGGCCCGCAGGGATTGCCGCTGGTGAAACCACCATGGGGACGAATCACGGCCATCGACCTCAACACCGGCGATCACGTCTGGATGGTGGCGAACGGCGAGGCGCCTGATTACATCAAGAATCACCCGGCGCTGAAAGGCATCGACCTGAGCAACACCGGCAGGCCTTCGCGCGCTCTGCTGATGGTGACGAAAACACTGCTGTTCGGCGGGGACGGCAACAACCTCTGGGCCAGCCCGGCGGGCGCGGGCGGCAATATGTTCCGCGCTTACGACAAAGCAACGGGCAAGGTTCTGGCGGAGATTCCGCTTCCGGCCATGATGACCGGCATTCCGATGACCTATATGGCGGATGGGCGGCAATTCATCGTCTGCGCCGTGGGAGCCTCTGGAGTACCCGCTGAGCTGGTCGCGCTCGCTTTGCCGTAGAATCGCGGTTATGCGCCGCGTACTGCTTCTTGTCCTGCTTCTGGCCGGCGACGCGTTCGCCGCGCCCGTGGCAAAGGGCACGCGGCTCGAATCGATCATGCACTATGACGACTCGGCGAACAACCCTACGCGAGCGCGGACCCGGCCGGTCTTTTCCCGAAGCGCAATCGTCCGCGGCCAACTGTCGAATAGAACGGGCCTACATGCGGCGGTGAACGGGGGTTAACGCGTCTTTGCCGTCGAGCGCGCCGGAAGCGAAGCCATCCGCCGCTTCGCCGATCAGCATCAGGCCGAAATACTTCTGCTTCTTCGAATCCGTTTCGAGTACCCCTTCGCGAAGGATGCCGAAGGTGTGCTCGCGCCACAGACCGCTGCGCTCGAGTGCGTAGCCAACGCCGATGGCCGCAATGCCATGCGACCGCTGTTTCCATGCGCGCGCAAGATTGGCGACCGGATGGCCGCTGCGTCCCGGCTTGTACAGTACCGGGCCGCTGAATACGATGCCGGCGTCGATCAGAAAATTCACCATGGGATCGTGAGCCAGTGGAGGCGCCGTCTCCTCGCCGCCCATGCTCAGAAGAATACGCCGCAGCTCGCGGAACTCCGGTTGAATCTTCGAGAAGTCACGCACTCTCGAAGCAAACACGCTCAATTCAGCCATCCCCGTTCGTTCACCCGCTACGCATGAAGCATATACCGTCCTCACGCAAACCGGCCAGATAGAAGTAAGATATACCCCAATGCGTTCTCTGCCTCTTTTCGCCGTGCTTTTTCTGCTCTCGCCCACGTGCGCCGTGGCGCAGCACGGGCAAACGGATCTTGCGCGCAATCCACTGTTGAAGAACCCCGAAGCCGTCGCCGCGGGCGCGAAACTCTACGGCATATCCTGCGCGGGATGCCATGGCGCCGATGGCAGCGGCGGCCGCGGCCCGAATCTGATTCACGCGCTCGAATCCTCGCCGCTGAAAGATGACGAATTGTTCTCCACCATTCGCAACGGCATTCCCGGGTCCGACATGCCCGCGACGAAACTTCCGGACGACGATACGTGGAGGCTCGCGGCGTTTATTCGCGCCCTGACGGGACCGGCTGTGGAAAACGAGGTTCCCGGCGATGCCGTGGCGGGCGAAAAGATATATTGGAGCAGCAAAGCCGGATGCAGCAACTGCCACGCGATCCTTGGCCGCGGCAGCGGCATGGGTCCGGATCTGAGCGACATCGGCGGCACGCGCCCCCTTGCCATCATTCGCGAGGCCATCATCCCGAAGAAGAACGATCCGTCGCGCAATTACGAACTGGCAGGCAATGAAGGCGTCACGGTCACCTTGAAATCCGGCCGCGTGATCCGTGGAATTGCGCGCAATCGCAGCAACTATTCGCTCCAGGTGGTGGACCAGTCCGGGAAACTCTGGCTCCTGCGCATGGAACAGGTAAAGGAATTGAAAGTTCTGGACCACTCTCTGATGCCAGCTGACTATGAGACTCGTCTGAGTTCGGCCGAGATTCGCGATCTGCTCGCCTATCTCGCGCACCAGAGCCTCAGACCGGGAAGCGAAGCGCGGGACCTCGAAGGGCCAAATCAGTGAGGCGAATGCTGATGGCGGCTCTGTTTGCCGGCGCTGCAATGGCGCAGGTTCGGTACGAAGACATTCTCAAAGGGCCCGGCGCCGACTGGCTGACCTATGCGGGCACCTACCAGGGGTCGCGGTATAGCTCGCTTCGGCAGATTACGCCGGAGAACGTCCGCTCGCTGGTTCCGGCGTGGACTTATCACGTTCCCGACGCCAACGGGCTGCGTACCTCGCCGATCGTTTACCGCGGCGTCATGTACATCACGAACTCGAACGCTCTTTTTGCCATCGATGCCGCGACCGGGCGGCTCATCTGGCGTTATCAGGACACGCGCGCGAGGAAGCGCGGAGTAAATCGCGGCGCTGCCATCCTGGGAGATTCGGTTTATTTCACAACCACGGACAACTATCTGGTCGCGCTGAACCGTGAGAACGGTTCGGTGCTGTTCAGCCATAAGTTCGCTGATGTGAATACGGGGACCACTTCGACTTCCGCCCCGCTCGTCGTGAAAGACAAGGTGCTGGTGGGAAGCGCGGGCGGCGACAGTGGCATGCGCGGCTTCATCGTGGCTCTCTCGGCGAAAGACGGCAGCGAGATCTGGCGCAAGTACACGGTACCTGCAAAGGGCGAGCCCGGTTCGGAGACCTGGAGCGATCTGCGCGAATGGGGCGGCGCCGGAACGTGGCTCTCCGGAACCTTCGATCCCGAAACCAACACTTTGTTCTGGACCACGGGAAATCCGTGGCCCGATTTTGCGGGGCAACCGCGGCAGGGAACGGATCTCTATACC
Organism: Bryobacterales bacterium; assembly: GCA_027450225.1. GTDB lineage: Bacteria > Acidobacteriota > Terriglobia > Bryobacterales > Bryobacteraceae > BOG-234. Next base: position 4,018 of record DAIDJK010000384.1, read on the forward strand.
TGCTCGCTGATCGCGCTCGACCTTGAGACCGGGAAGATGAAATGGTATTTCCAGTTCACGCCTCATGACGTGCACGACTGGGATGCCCAAAGCTGGCCCATGCTGCTCGAGGCGCCGTGGAAAGATGCGAACGGCCGCAGCTACATGCGAAAGATCGTGGTGCATGCGAACCGAAATGGCTTCTACTATGTACTCGATCGCGAAACCGGCAAGTTCCTTCGCGGGACGCAGCTCATCGACAACCTGACCTGGGCGAAAGGTCTGGATGACAACGGCAAGCCGGTTCTGATTCCGGGGCACGATCCTACTCCGGAAGGCAACTGGGTCTGTCCCAGCATCAAGGGCGCCACCAACTGGATGGGCCAGAGTTACAACCCTGGAACGGGCCTGTTATATGTTCTGACCATGCAGGCCTGCGGCTTATTCACCACGTCTTCGCAGAAGCCGGTTCCCATGAAGAACTTCGCGGGCGGCGGCGCCACGCAGGCAGGCGGGCAGGTGATTCTCCGCGCGCTCGATCCGGCAACGGGCAAGCGCGCCTGGGAGTATCCAATGCCCGGTTCGGGAAACATGTGGACCGGCGTGGTCTCGACCGCTTCGGGCGTCGTGTTCAGCGGAGATGACGATGGCCATCTGGTAGCCCTCGACGGCAAAACCGGCAGACACCTCTGGCATTACTACACCGGCGACGATCTCACCGCATCGCCGGTCACGTTTGAGGTGGATGGCCGGCAGTATGTTTCCATCGCATCGGGCTCCAACGTTTTCGCATTTGCTTTGTTCCAGGCTGGCCAATGATTCGCAATTCGGTTATCTATCTGCTCGCGGGCGCGAGCGTTCTCGCCGGCTATACCGGTCCGCAGGCGAATTCCGGCAGACAGATTTATTCAAGCAACTGCGCGGGCTGCCACATGGCGGACCTGAGCGGCCGCAATGAAGCTCTGCCTTTGGCCGGGGCGGATTTCATGCACGAATGGAATGCGCGTTCCGCCGCGGACCTGGCGAAGTACATCCAGACGCAGATGCCGCCAGGCAATCGCGGCAGCCTGTCGCCGGAAACGTGCGCCGATATCGCGGCCTTCATTCTGGAAGCGAACGGCGGAAAACCCGATGGCCAGAGGCTCTCGGCAATAGCGGACGTCCGGATCGGCTCCGTCGCCTCGGGACAAATGCCGGCGGCGCTGCGGGATTCGCTGAACAAGACCCAGATCGATGAAGCCGGGTTGACGCAGTTGCTGGCCAGGCCGAAAGGTCTGTCGATCAAAGGCACGGTTCAGAACTTCCAGCCGGTAACCGACGACATGCTTCTTCATCCGGCGCCGGGCGACTGGCTCATGATCCGGCGGAACTATCAGGGGTGGAGCTACAGTCCGCTCGACCAGATCACTGCGGCCAACGTGAAGAACCTGCGGCTGGAATGGGTCTGGGCGATGAACGAAGGCGGCGCCACGGAGCCGACGCCGATCGTGCATGACGGCATCATTTATCTTTCGAACTCGAGCAACACGGTGCAGGCGCTCGACGGCAAAACGGGCGATGTGATCTGGGAAAACCGCATCGGGCCGGATTCGACGCGTGGTTACGGCGCGACTCGGAGCCTGGCGATCTACGGCGACAAGATTTTCGTTCCGACAACGGACGCGCGGCTGTACGCGCTGAATGCGCGCACCGGCGAAATCGTATGGCAGACGCCGCTGGCCCAGGGCAAGGGTTACAGCACCACCGCGGGACCACTGGTGGTCCACGGCAAGGTGATCGAAGGTCTTACCGGATGCGGGCAGTACAGGCCCGAACAAGGCTGCTACATCAGTGCTTACGACGCCGATACCGGCAGGCTGGCGTGGAAATTCCAGACCGTGGCGCGTGAAGGCCAGCCGGGCGGCAACACCTGGGGATCGCTTCCCGATCTGCTTCGCGCCGGCGGCGACACGTGGATTACCGGAAGCTACGATCCGGAACTGAACCAGACTTACTGGGGAGTCGCACAACCCAAGCCATGGCTCAGAATCAGCCGCGGCTCGAAGCAGGGCGACAAAGACCTGTACACAAGCTGCACGCTTGCTCTGAATCCCGATACGGGCAAGCTCGACTGGTACTTCCAGCATGTGGCGGCCGAGTCGTTCGACATGGACGAAGTGTTCGAGCGCGTAGCCGTGGACGTGGGCCGGCAGAAGCTCTTGTTCACCATCGGCAAGCCGGGAATCCTGTGGAAGCTGGATCGAACGTCGGGTAAGTTTCTCGGCTATAAGGAGACGGTCTACCAGAATCTGTTCAGCAGAATCGACCCGAAGACCGGCGAGCCAACTTACCGGCAGGACATCATCGACCAGCAGATCGGACAGAAGCTCTATGTTTGTCCAAGTACCGAAGGCGGCCATAACTGGCAGCCGATGAGCTATCAGCCCGGCGCGCAGGAACTGATCATCCCGCTGAGCCAGAGCTGCATGAACATGTCCGGACGCACGGTGCAGCAAAAGGCTGGATCGGGCGGCGGCGCAGGCGAGCGGCAGTTTATGGAGATGCCGAGCGCGAAAGGCAACATCGGTAAGCTGGCCGCTTACGACGTGGTGACGATGAAGGAGAAGTGGTCGATCGAGCAGCGCGCGCCTTTTCTCACGGGAGTGCTTTCGACGGCCGGTGGCGTGGCGTTTGTGGGCGATCTGGACCGCTACTTCAAAGCGGTTGACGTGAATACCGGAAAAGTCCTCTGGAAGACGCGGCTTGGCACGTCTGTGCAGGGGCATCCGGTGTCGTTCTCAATCAACGGCAAACAATACATTGCCGTGACGACCGGTCTTGGCGGCGGCAGCCCGCGCGACGTGCCCAACATCATCGCGCCCGATATTCACTTTCCGTTGAACGGGAACGCGTTGTACGTGTTCTCGCTCGGCGACAACTGAGTTTGCCTCATTTGCTCTGCGCGAGCACGGGATTCGGAACCGGTTTCGGATTCACCATCTGATCGAGGTAGGTGATGAGTGAATCGATTTCCTGGTCCGTGCCCACCAGCTGCGGCATGAAGTTGCGATAGGGCGAAGTTTTCGGCGCTTCGTGCAGCATGGCGATGATGTTGCCGATCGCCTTGCGGTCGCGCCCGCGCATCAGCTGGCGCATGCTTCGATAACCATCCACCGTGTGGCAGTTCATGCACTGCCCGCGGAACATCAGCTCGCCTGTGCTCATGTCTGCCTGTGCCCACGGACTCGACGCCGTGTAGCCGGCCCGATTCATGAGCGCGATATCGGACTTGCGTACGCCGTTCGAATACATGTACTGGCCGACGGTATAAGGTTTGCGGATCATTTCGCGAGCGTGCTCGGTGGCGCCGGTAGCCGCAAGCGCGAGGAAAAGAACGGCTCCCGCGTGACCGGGCGTGAAATCCAGTGGATTGCGCCAGGCGATGAAATAGACGACGGCCAGCAGGGTAGCCGAAGACATTGTGGTGACGAGCGCCGCGCGCGTGACCTGGGTGAACATGCCCGATCCGATAGTGCTGATGCCCGCCTGCATCAACTGGCGGCTCGATTCCGGAACTGAAGACAGATACCACAGCAGCGCGAGAGGGACGAGAACGAAGGACGGCACCAGCCAGCGGGTAGACCAGCGGATCACCTCCGCCTTCAGTAAGGGCTTTTCGAATCCATTCATGCGGCTGGCCGTCAGCAGCGCCCAGACGCCGGCAAGCGCGAAGCAGATGATCGTTCTGAGAACCAGGCTTGGCCAGTAAGTCGGGTTGAAGAAGGCGCTCCAGAACATCGAAGCTTCGTGTCCGGTTCCGGCGACCGAGAGCCAGGCTTCGCCGGGCGTGAGCATGAACGTGAGGATGCCATTGATGATGACCAGCGTGCACCAGGAGGATGCGGCGTAAAGCCAGGCAAGCTTCATGTGAAGCGCGGGCTCGATGCGGTCCCAGGTGTAGTAATAAACGACGGCGGTAGCGATCTCGACGAGGAAGAAGCACCATTCCATGGCCCAGCCGAAGACGAAGTTGTGGATGAGCGCGCTGGTGCTCTCCGGGCTCGCGAGGCCGATGGAGAACCAGATGCCCACGCCGGACACCGCGCCGAATACGCCCGTGAGAATCAGGAAGAACTGCGAGTGGCGGCGGATGACTTCAATCCAGTCGGCGCGATTTTCGCGCCTGGCCTTCCTTTCTGCGAAGGCGAGATAGAACCCTCCGCCGACGGCGAAGTGCGAAATCATCACGTGGAATATCGCGATGGCCCCGATAACCCAGCCGCTGCCGATGAGCGGTACATCCCAAACCGGATAGTTCATTGGATCAAAGCTCCTTCAGAGTCCCGCATAACCCCAGACGGTGAAAACGAGAATTCCCGTGAGCAGCAGATAGCCCGCCCACGCGGTGGCGCGTGCGCGGCGGCCGTTCGCGTTGTCGCGGTCAAAGAGCGGAATCACCGCCCAGAAAACAAGCACAGCGCCGAACAGGAGCATCCCGAAGATCTCACCTGTAAGGCCAGGGATAAGCCTTCCCAGAACTTTCAGCGCCTGGAACTGCGACATGAAATACCACTCGGGATGGATGCCCATGGGAGTGGGAGTGAGCGGGTCGGCGGGCGCTCCGAGCGGCCACGG
>DAIDJK010000385.1 GCA_027450225.1 Bryobacterales bacterium
CGAAGACGGCGGCGATCTTGGTGATGCGGGGGTCGGCCGATTCGTTATAGAGATCCTGCGGCGTCTTTTTCAGATTTTTCGACTGGCTGATGTGGGAGAGCGTGGCGCGGTACGGCATGGCCTTCTCGTCGAGGCCCATGCGGCGGTAGGCGGCTTTGACGATGGCGAGCTGATCTTCGTCGTCATAGATGGAAAAAGTACGGGTGAAGCCGGGGCGGATGGAGGCGAGCGCATCGCCATCCCGGCGGAGCAGACGCACGCAGAAGGAGTGGAAGGTGGAGAGCAGAGGCGCGCCGGAAACGGGAATGCCATCGAGCAGAGCGCCGACGCGGGTGCGCATCTCTTCGGCGGCCTTGTTGGTGAAGGTGACGGCGAGGACGGCCGAAGGCGGCACGTGCTTCGCGGTGACGAGATGCGCGATGCGATGAGTGATGACGCGGGTTTTGCCGCTGCCGGCGCCGGCGAGAATGAGCACCGGGCCTTCCGTCGTCTCCACCGCTTCACGCTGTTGGGGGTTTAAACCGGAGAGAAAATCCACTGAAACTTCATTTTCGCATCGGGCGCCGCATCCGGATGAACAAAGCGTCCGCCGCGATTTCATTGAAGCCGAGCCGGTGGTAAAGGCGAAGCGCGGCCTGGTTATCGCGGCGCACGGAGAGCGTGAGCGGTTTGTTCAGCGCGGCGGCGCGCTCGAGGGCGACGGCGATGGCGGAGGCGCCGAGACCGCGATTTCGCAGCGGGGGCACGATGGCGAGGTCGACGATTCGATACTCGGCTTCGAGTTCGGCGCAGAGCAGACTGCCGGCCGGCTGGCCCTCGACGAGGACGATGCAATGTTCGGCGCTGGGAAAATCGGCCGCGTAGCCGCGGCGCTGCGCTTCGAACTGCATGCGGAGGATGGCGCTCCGCTGCGGTTCGGGGAGGATGGCGAACTCCGGTTCGCGGACGGAGCGGAAGAGCTCGAAGAGGAACTGCTCGTCCGCGGGGAGCGCGGGGCGAATGCCGGCTTCAGCCAGACGCTATCCTCTGGACGGGAAGATGCCCTGGAGAGCGATGATCCAGTTGAGAACCAGAGAGGGCTGGCGGTTTTCGTGCGGCTGACTGCCGCCCGCCTGAGCGAGCATGGCCGGGTTCATGGTGCTGTTCGCAATGGCGGCGTATTCGGCCGTGACGCCCGCCGCGTCAGCCGCAGGGTAATTACCGGCGGGCGCAGGCTTGTTGCCTTTGCCGGAATCGCAATTGACGGCGTGGGAGTGCGCCGGCATCTGCTGCGGGGTGAGCGTGACGGATTCGACTCCCGCCATCTCGCCAAGCTGGTAAGTCAAAAGGCCGGGGCCCGTGCCGAAGTGGAGCGGAACGCGGCTCTGCAAATTCGGCAGAGCGAAGGTGCGGACGCCGTCTCCGCCATAGGTGGTTCCAAGGAGCGAGAACAAGGCTATGTTCTGCTGAATGGACAAAATCTGCCCGTTGCACATGGCCCAGCCCTGGGGCGCGAAATCGAAGGCCACGCACATCAACTGTCCTACAAAGGGTTGCGACATCGTTCGTATTTTCTCCGTTGGCGCATCAGCGCATGCGTTGGCGCATCAGCGCAAAAATGGAATGGCCGGGGCGGCAAAGCCGAACTCCGGCCGGGCTTGCGGCGCCGCGACCGACAGACCGGCCCAGGCGCCGAGGGAGGCAAGATACTGCGACTTGCCGAGCGTTGGCGTCCAGACGCCATTGCGGGCCACATCGGAAGGGCCGCCGAGCGCCAGACTGGGGAAGCTGCCGTAGACGCGGCCGCCTGCCACCGAGCCGCCGGCGACGAGCTGATGATTGCCCCAGCCATGTTCCGAGCCGCCGATGGAGTTGGGAACGAGCGCTCTGCCGAAATCGGAATCGGTGTAAAGAGTTACGCCGCGGCTGACGCCGATTTCGAGCATGGCGGCATGAAACGCGGCGATCGCCTGGCTGAGTTCGCCGAGCCGCGCGGCCTGCTGGTTCAACTGGTCCGAGTGAGTATCGTAGCCGGAGTGTGGAACGAAGAAATGCGCGCCCGCTATCCCGCCCAGGCCGGAACGAATAACGCCTGCCGCCTGGCGGAGCAGCAGGCCGACAGACGATTGCGGGAACTCGACGGCGAACGGCGCGCCGGGGTTCGCGGAGGCAGCGAGCAGCCGTTGTTTTTCGGCGTCGGCGCCGCGCCCGGAAAGCACCAGACCGGAAGCAGCGGACGAATCCGCATACGGGGACACGGCCGGAAATCCGGTGATGACATTGCCGCCGGCGCGCAAGGATGCCGAGCCCAGAGCGGTGACGGCCCAGTTCGCAGTGGCAAACCCGGTGGGGAAATAAGCCAGATCCGGATTGTTGCGGTGCGAATCGAAGCGGGAAGCCCAGCCGGTGTTGGCGATGACGGCGAGCTGACCGGAATCGTAGAGAGCGCGCGCCTGCGGCATGGCGGGATGGAAGGCGATGGCGCCGGTGGCGGTCTCCGCGGCGGGGAGCAGATGCGCGGCGGGGATGGTGAGATCGCCCCGGACCGCCATGTAGTTGCCGTAATCTTCCAGGGGCACGACGGTGTTGTTGCCGTCGTTACCGCCGAGCAGGTAGACGCACACCAGAATGCGTTCGCTCTGCGACGGGGCGGCGAAATCCGGTACGCCGCTCAGCCCGAGAGCCGCGGCATAAAGGCCACTTCGCAACAGGGTTCTTCGGGAATGCTCACGGCGTTTCATACTTACCTGCCATAACTACCTGCCCCCCGGCAAGTTACAACCACCTGCTTTTCGGCAAGGTTTTCGAAGTATATTCGGGCTGCTCAAACGAAGTCAATCGCGAACGCTCAGCGGGAGAACGCAGCGAGGCTACATCTACCAGTACCCGAAGGCTTCACATTCGGGTGGAATCAGCCTATACTTCGGTCTTTGCTCCTATTTCCATCCCGGTTCCAATTGGCGAGGTGCGTGTTCGGAAGGCCCATGGCAGTAGATATGCGGAGTTTCCCTGTTAGCCGGCGCGGCATGTTTAACTGGCGGAGGCAGGCGCTGCTGTGCGCGGCGGCGCTGATCGCGCTGCCGGCGATGGCTCCGGCGGACATGCTGATCGGCATTACGAACGACGACAACCTGATCTCGGTGAATACGCTCGATCCCGGCGCATCCCTGCTGACGTCGCCGCTCAGCTCGCCCGCGGGAGCGCTGGGGATTTTCGATACGGGCGGGAACCTGTATATCTACGACACCAGCAACAATGCGATCGACCAGATCAATCCGGCAACCGGGGCGATCGTGGCCACGACGAACATCGGCATTCCAGTGACTCCGGGGGAAGGCGACGTGGCGTTCCGCAACGGCACGGGATACCTGGCGAGCACCTATGACGCGGCGGGCAACTTCAACGGATTGACGGGAACGCTTTACCGCTTCAGCCTGAGCGCGAACTCAGCGGTGTCGGTGAGCCAGAACGTTCCGCTGCTGGATGGTCTCGCGTTCTCGCCGACCGGCGTGCTTTACGGTCTTGCGCAGGGCGGGCAGACGCTGTACACGATCGACCCGGCCACGGGATCGGTTCTGACGACGATGAGCACGGGGATCAGCGACAACTGCGGCGGATTCGCGTGCTATGGTTTCGGCGGTCTGAGTTTCGGGACCAGCGGCGCGCTGTTCGCTTCGCTTTCGAACTTCAGCGGGCCGACATCGGCGCTGTTCCAGCTGAATCCGGCGACGGGGGCGGCGACACCGCTGGCGGCCGTGCCGTTCGATCAGGTGTCGGGACTGACATCGCTGCCCGGAACCGTGACGAATACACCCGAACCTTCGACATTCGCGCTGTGCGCGGCGGCGTGCCTCTTCCTTGCGGCGGGATTCGCGCGGAGGCGCCGACGCAGGACCGACTGACGCGCCCTACAGGGAATACACGCGGCCGCGGTGCAGGCCGAGCAGAATCTGCACGAGGCGGTGGGCGATGAGTTCATGCAGGGTGAGCAGCTCCTTGTTGGCTTCGAAGATCTCGCGCGGATCGTTTCCCGAAACGCCGGCGCCTGCCTTCAGGGCATGGGTCGCTTCGCGGATGACGGAGTCTTCCATGACTTCACCGGCCATCTCCCAGAGGGTGATGAAGCGATCGACGGCGGTGGGGAAGCTGACCTTGAAGACACCGTAATTGCTGGTGGTGCGCGGCGGCTTGTAATCGAGATTGAAAGGCCCGTTGTAGCCGTGGCTGCGCAGGAGCACGAGCACATTGAGCCAGTCGAGCGGATTGACGAGGGCCACGGCGATATCCACATCGTGCTTGAGGCGGTAACCGTCGTTGATATCGAAGTGCCAGAGTTTGCCCGCCAGCAGCGCGCGGGCGAGAGCGGCTCTGGGCGCCCCGCCCCACATCAGTTCATGCAGGTACTCGGGGTTGAGGCCGACCATTTCGGGATGGGTGAGCAGGCCTGAATTGATGAAGGCGAGCATGGCGTCCGAAGTGGGCAGAAGGATTTCGGCCTGGGGCTCGAAGGGTTTGGCTTCCATGCAGTGCTTCAGGGTGGGGCGGCCTTTGGCTTTCGCGGCCTGGATGTCGTGCTCACAGGCGGCGTTCAGCGCCTCGGCATACCAGCGGAGCGTCTGGGTCTCGTCGATGGCGCCCTGGGTGTAATAGCCGAGCGAACCGGGCCAGTAGACGGCGAATTCGGCGCCGAGCTCATGGCCGATATCGACGGTATTGCAGACACGCCAGGCTGCGTATCTGCGAATCTCCGGGGATTCGGCGGCGGGACTCGCGGCGAACACGGCGTGGTGGAAAGTTTCGGTGGTGACCATCGAACATTTGAGCCCGTTATCGGCCAGCGATTTTTTGATGGCCGCGACGGTCTGCTGCTGGCGGTCCGTGCCGAGGTCATCGGTCGGAATCACGTCGGTATCGTGCGTGGTCCAGTAGCCGATGCCGATGGCGGCGTATTCGCGGATGACCTCATCGAAACCGACGGGACGGCGCGTGGGGGCGTGGAACAGAGCCTGGCCTTCGTAGGCGGCGGCCCACTGGGGTCCGGTGATGAAAAACTTGCGGCGCTGCTGCGGCGAATAAGCTCCGCCGCACGCGTCCATGAGGCGCGCCACGAGCGCCTGCTGCTGTTCCTTCGCTACGGGTTTCATGTTTCGGGATTCAGGATATCGCAGAAGCAGCGGATGTTAGACTCGGGACTTGTTCCTGTCCCGCGCGCGGCCTTCCGGGCCGTCTTCAGCGCCGCAAAACGCGATTGGGCGAGCCGGCGAATGGTTCCTTCAGTCCGGAATCCGGCAGCCATCGGGCGGCGTTTCCCGGTATTATCTTTC
>DAIDJK010000386.1 GCA_027450225.1 Bryobacterales bacterium
TTACGTGCCGGGTTCCTGGGCGACCGCGGCGGACGGATCGGCGAGCACGCTGATGTGGGCGCAACTTGGCGGAGGCAACGATTACGGCATCGCAGGGTTCACGAACTACAGCCAGACGATTCCGGGTGAAGTCGGTTTCATCGGATGGAACGACTCGACGAGTTCGTACGAGGCGCTGAACGCGCCAGTTAACTACAATGCGTGGAACTCACTCGAAATCGGTCTGGTGAACGGCATTTCGGGAACCGCTCTCGAGTATCTGGTGAACAATTCCCTGGCTGCGACGGTACCGCTGCGCAATGGTTCAGGCGCGTTCACGGGCACGATCATGGATGCGATCAACTACTTCGGCGATCCGAATACAACCGGCGCGGTTCCGGCGAACTACACGGCGACGTGGGCAAACGTGAGCGGCACTCCCGTATCGAGCACGCAGGCGACGCCCGAGCCCGCCACCTGGCTGCTGATGGCATGCGGCGCGGCGGGCATCGCGTGGGCTCGCAAACGAGGCTATTGCGGCAGCGCGAAGCTGTAAAGCACGCCCGCCGAACTGACGGCGACGAACTGCCTGCCGTTCACGGCGTAGCTGATGGGGGACGAAGGAATCTCCGAACCTGCGCCGAAATGCCACAACGCTTTGCCGGTTTTCGCATCGAGCGCAATGAAGTTGCCTTCGCGCGACGCGGCGAATACCACGCCGCCGGCCGTAGCCAGCACGCCCGAGGAGAGAGAGTTCTGGGCAAGCTCAAACTTCCACTGCGCTTTACCGGTCTCGGGGTCGACCGCCATGACGCCGCTGGAATCGGGCGCTTCACCGGCAGGAGGCGGTCCGAAGCCGCCGCTGCCGCGTCCCCAGAATTGCTTGCCCGGCTCAAATGGCGCGGGGCCGTAGATGTACTTCGCGCCGCCATCGTGATAGGCAAGATACATCCAGCCGGTCTTCGGACTGTAGGAGGGCGCCTGGAAATTCGTGCCGCCTCCGCCTGCCGGATAAACGTAATTGCCTTCCGCCGAAGCAGCGCCGTTCGGCGCGGGAATGGGCCGGCCGTTCTCATCCCAGCCCTTCATCCATGTGGCGCGGACGAACGGGGTTGCCGCAAGCATCCTGCCGGTGGCGCGGTCGATGACGTAGAAAACGCCGTTGCGATCGGCATGCAACAGCAGCTTGCGGTTCTCTCCATGCCACGAGCGATCCACCAGCACCATATCCTCGGTGGAATCCCAGTCGTGTGAATCGTTCGGCGTGAACTGGTAGTGCCATTTGCGCTTGCCCGTATCGGGATCGAGCGCCACCACGGAGCAACTGAACAGATTGTCTCCTTTGCGCACCACCTCGTTCACATCGGGTCCGGGATTTCCCACCGGCCAGAATATGGTGTTCGATGCCGGATCGTACGTTCCTGTGAGCCACGTGGGAGCTCCGCCATGCTCCCAGCTGTCGCCCTCCCATGTGTCGTGGCCGAATTCGCCCGGTCCGGGGACGGTATTGAAGCGCCACAACCGCTTTCCCGTTGCGGGATCGTAAGCCTCAATGAAGCCGCGAATGCCGAATTCCCCGCCGGTGATGCCTGTGATGACTTTGTTGTTGACGATCAGCGGCGGCGACGTGATGGTGTAGCCCAGCATTGCATCGCCGACCTGCGTCTCCCAGAGTTCGGCGCCAGTCCGCGCGTCGATGGCGATCAAGGCCCCATCGAGCGCTCCCAGGAACAGACGATGGCCGAGAATCGATACCCCTCGAACAAACGGATTGATCTCGTAGGGGCTCTTCACCTTCTGCCGGCGCTGGAAGGTCCAGATGGTGCGGCCGGTGCGCGCGTCGATGGCGAACACCTGGCCCGGCTGTCCCGTCGTGTACATGACGCCATCCACCACCAGCGGCACGCCTTCAACCAGATCGTCTCCCGGCATCTGCACGGCCCACTGAGCCTGCAGCCTGCTGACGTTCGAAGTATCGATCTGATTCAGCGCCGAATAATGGCGGCCTGTGTAATCGCCCCAGTAAGTGAGCCAGTTTTGCGGTTCACGGTCGGCATGCGCGAGGCGGTCGCTCGTTACGCCGCCTTCATCGCGGACCGGCTCGGCTGCATCCATGGTATGCGGACTCTTCAGATACGCAACCACGTTGCGGATGTCTTCTTTCGAGAGCCGCTGGCCATAGTCGGACGGCATGATGGAGTGCGCTTCGGTTTTCACCTCGGCCAGTTGCAGGCGGTCGAACAGATGCAGTTTGCCGTGGGAATCCACCATCTGAATCGAG
>DAIDJK010000387.1 GCA_027450225.1 Bryobacterales bacterium
TGTCGGACGACATGGCCTTAAAGGATCGTCTACGGCCATCGGAATCGAACCATTCAGAATGCCTGCAAAACGGTCTTCCGGCAGAACCAAATCCGGGGACGTTTTCGGCCAGCCACGAACAAAGCCGAAAATGTTGCGGGCCGGTCTGTACGCGCGCGTCTCTACGAACGATCAGCAGACTCTGCCGATGCAGAATCGCGCACTTCGCGAGTATGCGGCCCGGCGCGGCTGGGGTGTCGCGATGCAGATTCGTGAGGTCGGTTCCGGCGCGGTCGAACGAAAAGCTCGCGAACAACTCATGGAAGCAGCGCGCAGCCGCGAGATCGACGTCGTGCTGGTGTGGCGGCTGGATCGATGGGGCCGGTCGGTAACAGACCTGCTGGCGACGCTGCAGGAACTGGAGCATCTCGGAGTCGGTTTCGTCTCACTGACAGAAGCGCTCGATCTGACTACTCCTGCCGGTCGCGCCATGGCCGGTTTGCTGGCGGTCTTCGCAGAGTTCGAAGGCGAGATCCTGCGTGAGCGCACGCGCGCGGGTCTGGCACAGGCCCGGTTGAAGGGCAAGCAACTGGGCCGACCAATCACTGCGGGACGCCATGCTGCCGAAATCCGCAAACTGCATCGTGCCGGCGTTGCCAAAGCGGAGATCGCCCGCAGGCTTAAGATCGGGCGTACTTCGGTGCGCCGCATTCTGGGCTGACCTGGTTCCGGGAGAAACAGGCTCGCTGCCCCACACGCCACAATGGTTCCGGATGCCGTTGCTCGAACCTGTTCCCCTGATCTGGACGGCGATCGAACAGGTCCGCATGATTCGGCTCCTCTATCACGGCAAACAGCGCATCCTCGAACCGCACGATCACGGCATCCTCAAAGGATCAGTACAGTTACTCGGATACCAGACCGCAGGCAAAAGCAGTCGTCGTCTTCCCAACTGGCTCCTCATGAAAACCGACGAAATCGTCGATCTCGAACTGCTGGACGAGGCTTTTACCGGCGGACGCCCAACTGCCACTGGCAATCACATCGGGTGGGACAAGCTTTTCATTCGCGTGCAACCTGCCGTTGAACGCCGGGGCACCGGCTCCGCTTACGTGTCGTAAGCCTCGACCCGACTCACGCAGCTTTGCCGAAAGGACACGGTATCTTGAAAGTGGAGCGAAAGAGCGGGAGGCCTCGGCGTACCCTTCCGAAAAGCCGTTGGAACCGCGAGATCAATCCTTGCCGAAGGGCTCTCGCGAATCCTCGATAAGCGGCGCGTCGGCAATATTCGTCAAGTAGAACGTGCGAGGCGAGTTGCGAGTCTTGCGTTTCAATTCCCCACTGCGCGAACTCAGGTTCCCATGGGAAAGCTGTATTCCAAAGCCTGAAGACCTGCCGGCCTGATCCACCCGGAGGAAACCCCGCCCGGCCCGGGAATACCGGCAAATCGCCCCGGCAAGCCTTGCCGGTCCGCCGCGTACAGCCGTCACATCCTCTTCAGCATCTTCACGCCGCTCGGCAGTTCGAACATGCTGTCCGGCAGCGGATCGTCCACGCTGACATGCGTTGCGTACATCTCGTACACCTTCTCGCCGTCGCGTTCGCGCTCCACGTCGTAAGGCCACATCACCTGATTGCCCACGTCGCGATATTTCGCGAAATGCGTGATCTCCACGCGCCGGTCGTTGATGATCGGGTCCCAGCGCGTGTACTTCTGCTGAACCGGCAGATAGGTATCCGCATTCACCCACACCGTTACGTCCCGGTTCTGCAGATCGAATATTCCCAGCAACTCCACCGGCTGGTTATCCAGCACGTCTTTGCCTCGATACTCGAACCCCAGGCCCGGCTCGTTCATGCGCTCGCGCAGGATGTAAAACACGTCCTGAATCGTCGTGTCGTGAAACTGTTTGATACGCGAATCCGCCAGAGGCTGCGCGCCGCGATAGCTTACGTCGTAACCCTGTCCGTCCGCCGTAAAGATCACGGCGTCTTCATCCTGCTTCCTGCCGCCCTGCTTCTTTCCTTCCTGCTTCCGGCCTTCCTGCTTCTTACCTTCCTGCTTCCGCTCTTCCTGCTTCCCGCCGTACGATTCCCGTTGCAGTATTCGTACGCCGTCTTTCGGAATCTGCGCGTCGGCGGCAAGGTACTTCACATAAATAGTCGCGGTGGAAAAGCCCGTGATGTCGTTCCGGTAAAACGAATAAGCCTCGCCGGTTTCCGTGCGCGTCTTCATGAAGCGGAACGCATCGCCGCCAAGGCCCCCGATCACCTTCGCCACCAGCGCCCTGCCCTTCTGCTCCTGCGGCGTTTCCCCGCGCATCAGAGCGGCCGCGGCCAGGCCGAAACCAAACTGCCGTCTCGTCATACTGTCTCGCCGCGCATGCGCGTCGTCTCCCATCGGCGCATCAGCTTCAGGGTTTCTTCGAAATCTCTTCCGGCGTCAATCCCGTGTTCAGCCGGATACTGCTGATCACGCCCTCGGCGAAATGCTTGCCGTCGCGAATGATGGTTACTTTTCGCGGCAGCTTCACATCCCCGGCGGCCTGCCAGTCCGAATACTCTTCCTGCACCGTGCCGCCGCCGCTCTCCGCGAATGTTTCGCGCGTTGGCAGATTCGTGGCGGGGTCCACGGTCAGCAGCAGCGAATGCCCGGCCTTGTCCGATATCTCGATCTGGTGCTTCCCCGCATCGTTCACCGTCCGCTCCGGATTCGAACCACTGCGCAGCAGCGTGAACCAGTTGCGGAACAGCGAGGATTCCACCTGCCGCAATTCCGCCGGCCCCATCGTCTTCTGTCCCTGCGGCGACGCCATCCAGCCGCTCCTGCCGTCTGAATAGACGGTCACCTTGCCGAACGGCAGTATCTCTTCCTGCCGGAAATACGATGGCGCCAGCCACTCTTCCGTCTGGTTCAGCTTCATGCCGCCCGCCGCCGCGTCCACCTGCAGCGAAGAGGTCTGCACGTAGTCCTTCACCGCCTGGAAAGCCGCCTCGCCGCCCATCGCCTGCGCCACTTTCTCCAGCATCTGCTTCCCGCGCGCGAGCGATTGCACATCCGCTTTCGCCGACGCCGCCTTCGGCTCCGGTATCGTCAGGTCGATATCGCTCACCGGCATCCCCAGCGACGAGAGCGGTTTGTCGAAGTCCTTCGGATTGCCCACCGCGATATACACGAACTTCACCGGGTCCAGATACTGCTTCGCCACCCGCAGCACGTCGGCCTGCGTCACCCGCTCCACGGCCTTCTGGTAAGTAAAGATAAAATCGTCCGGATAACCGTAGTAGCGGTAAGTCAGCAGCCGGTTCAGAGTCTTCGAAGGCGTGTCGAAATTGAAGACGAAACCATTCAGCACGGTCTGCTTCGCATATTCCAGCTCATCCGGAGACACTTCCGTTTCGCGCATCCGCTCCACTTCCTGCCGCGACGCCGCGATCGCCTCTTCCGTGCTCCCCGATTTCGTGCTGCCGGAAACCTCGAACAGGCCCGGATGATCGTAATCCGCGCCCCAGCTCGCCGAGATGCTGTAGGCAAGCCCCAGGTCGGTTCGCACGCGCTTGAACAGCCGGCTCTGGAATCCGCCGCCCAGGATGTACGACATCACTTCCAGCGCCGGATAATCCTTGCTGTCGAGTTCGCCGCCCAGCTCGCCGAACGCGAAGTTGGTCTGCGTCACGTCCGTCTTGGTGGCCAGATAGATACCCGGCTTCGGCGTATGATCCACCTTCGGGAACGGCGGCACGGGCGCCTGTTTGTAATCCCACGACGCGAAAAGCTGGTCCAGCTTCGTCTTCATCTCGGCCGATGAAAAATCGCCCTGCACCGCCAGGATGATATTCGCCGGGAAGAAATAGCGCTTGTAGAAATTCACCGCGTCCTGGCGCTGGATGTTGTCCACCGTCGCGTATTCTTCGTCCCAGCCATAGGGCGTGTGGTGGCCGTAAATCGTGTCCGCGAATTCCCGCTGCGAAATCCCGCCCGCATCGTCATTGCGCCGCGAAATCGACGTCCGCATCTGGGACTTGATCAGTTCGATGCGCGCCTCGCGGAACGCCGGATCGGTCAGCACGTCATGAAACACGCCCAGCACTTCATCGGTGGTTTCCTTCAGCGTGGAAAACGAAACCGACCCGAACGTCTCCGAAATCGAGCTTTCCACCGACGCCGCTATGTTTTCCAACTGCTCATCCAGTTGCTCGCCCGTCTTCTTCGACGTGCCGCCGCTGCGGATCGCCGAACCGGTCAGCGTCGCCAGCCCGATCTTGTCCGGCGGATCGAACAGATTCCCCGTACGCACCAGCGCCAGTCCCCGCACCAGCGGCAGTTCGTGATTTTCCAGCAGGTAAACCCGCATCCCGTTGGCGAGCGTGTACTCTTCCACGTGCGGAATCCGGATCTGCTTCAGCGGCGGATATTTCAGGTCCTTATAAGATGGCGCGATTCCCGCCGATTGCGCCGGCCCCTGATGGATGGCCGCCGCCGGCTGCCCCGCGTGCGCGTTCGTTGCCGCCGCGGCCGTCTGCGCATAAGCCGCCGCAACCGCCAGCGGCGCAATCAGCAGATACTTCACCCAGGGCGCCCTCACTGCTCACCCCCGGCGCTCGGCTGCGCCGCGGAACTCGTCTGCCCGCCCTTCGGCGGCGCGGCGGGCTGCACCGTAATCCCCACCGTCCGGTTCTCCACCCGCAGATACTCGCGCGCCACGCGCTGCACGTCTTCGCCCGTCACTTTGTCGATCCTGTCGATATCCGTGAACAATCTTTTCCAGTCCCCGAAATTCGCGTAGTACGAGGCCAGCAGATCCGCCAGACCCGCGTTGTTGTCCAGTTGCCGGATCAGCGCCGCCCGCGTGCGCGTCTTCACGCGCTTCAGCGCCTCCTCGTCCACTTTCTGTGTTTTCAGATTCTCGATAATCGAATCCAGTTCCTTCTCGTTTTCCTGCAGCGTGTGCCCCTGCGACGGCACCAGGAAGAACAGGAAGAGGTTCGGATACTTGCTCCCCGGATAGCTCGAAATCGCCTGCGCCGCGTACGCCATCTTCTTGTTCAGCACCATGTCCCGATACATCAGGCTGGTGCGTCCGCCCGAAAGCAGGCTGCTCATCACGTCGAACGCCGGATCGTCCTTGTCGTACTGGCTCGGCCGGTGGTACGTGATCACCTCCAGCGGCTGCGCGGGCGATTCCACCTCCACATGCTTCGGCCCTTCCTGCGGCGGCTCGATCGTCAGCACCGGATCCGGCAGCGGCTTCTTCGGCAGCCGGTCAAAGTACTTCGCCGCCAGCGTCTTCATCTTCACCGGGTCCACATCGCCCACAATCGCGATCGTGATGTTCGCCGGCACATAGTATTTATCGAAAAACGCGCGTGCGTCCGATACCCGCAGGTTCTCGATATCGCTCGCCCAGCCCACCGGCGGAATGCGGTAAGGATGCGCTTCGATCGCCGTCGCCGTCTCGGCCTCGATCAGCTTGCCCTGCGGCTCGGACTCCGTCCGCATGCGCCGCTCTTCGCGCACCACGCTGCGTTCTTTATAGAATTCGCGCAGCACCGGATCGTAGAATCGCGCCGATTCCAGATAGAACCACAGCTCCACGCGGTTCGCCGGAAAATTGTAGTAATATTCGGTCGAATCTTCGCCCGTCTGCGCATTCAGCCCCACGCCGCCGTTCTCTTCGATGATGCGCGGATAAAGATTCGGGACCACGTAGCTGTTGGCCTTGTCCGCCGCCGCCTGAAAAGCCGCTTCCAGTTGCTTCAGCTTCTCCGGATCGGCCTTCACCAGCTTGTTCCGTTCCTGCTGCAGCGCGTCGTAAGCGGCGTCCACCTTCGCCAGCGCCTGCTTCTCCGCCGGCCAGTTCGTCGAGCCGATCGTCTCCGTGCCTTTGAACGCCATGTGTTCGAACATGTGCGCCAGTCCGGACTTCCCCTTCGGGTCGTCCACCGAGCCGGCATTCACATACGTATGGAACGACACCACGGGCGCTTCATGCCGTTCGCACACGATGAAATGCAGGCCGTTCGGCAAAGTAAACTCGGTCACGCGCTTTTCGAAATCGGCAAGGCTCTGGGCGCCGAGGGTCTGAACGGCAAGCGCAGCCGCCAGCGCCAGTGGGAGGAGAAGTCGGAATCTCACTGATATGGCTCTATGGACAATGTAGCTGATTGGGCGGAAACGCCGCTTTCGCGGAATCGGATCGCCGCTCGTTTGTTGCTTACGCGTTAGCTCTTTATATGACGCCCGCCCCGCCGGTTTCGTTTGCCGTTCTCTCCGCCGGCGGCTCAGCCTGATGATGCGAATCGCGATCGTTTCCGACATCCACGGCAACCGCGCCGCCTTCGACGCGGTTCTCGCCGATCTCCGCGAAACCTCGCCGGACCTCATCCTCCACGGCGGCGATCTCGTCCACGGCGGTTCCGATGACGCCGGCATTGTCGATCAGATCCGCGATCTCGGCTGGCCTGGCGTCCTCGGCAACACCGACGAACTGATGTTTCGCCCGGATTCGATCGCGAATATAAACAATCCTCCGGCATTCATCGCCGCCATCGCCGAATTCGCCCGTGAATCGCTGGGAAACGAGCGCATCGCCTGGCTCAGCCGCTTGCCTCTCGTCGAGCTCCACGATTCTTTCGCGCTCGTTCACGCGACCCGGCACAGTTGCTGGCCCGTTCCGCAGGACCGCGACCTGCTCTCCCTCGGAAAGCCGCTCGCCGTCTATGCTCACATTCACCGTCCGTTCATCCGGCCGATTGGCGACTCCGTCATCTGCAATACCGGCAGCGTCAGCCTCTCGCTCGACGGCGACCCGCGCGCGTCTTATTTACTCATCGATGACTCAGGTAACGACAATGGCGTCCCGCAAATCCGCCGCGTGGTTTACGATGTCGAAGCCGAGATCGCCGGCATCCGGGCGAACAAAGTCCCGCATGCCGCGTCGATTGCGTCCATGCTGCGCAGCGCCGGCTCCTCGTCGGTGACCACTTCACCCGAAAAATATCTCCAGCCGCTGCATCACAAACCCTCCTTTCCACCCCCAAATCTCCCCCGCGAATGGTAGCTCTCAAATCGGTAACCAGATGCCGAAAACACCGAAAGAACCGGTCTCCGAGCGCCGCCTCGCAGCCAATCGCGCCAATGCGCAGAAGTCCACAGGTCCGCGAACGCCCGAAGGTAAAGCGGCCTCGTCGCGCAACGCCGTCAGGCACGGCTTCCGCTCCGCCACCTTCGCCGTCGTCCGCCTCGAAGAGCTCGACGAAGTCGCAAACTTCAAGGCCGATGCCGTATTTTGTTACAAACCTGTCAATGCGGAAGAACTCGCGGCCGTCGAACAGATCGCCCGCTTTCGCCACCAGATGATTCGCGCCGGCCGTCTCGAAGCCGGGCTCTTCACCGACGCCATGAACGAAGCCCTCGATCGCTACGGCAATCCGATCAAGCCCATGGACGAGAAACTCATCGGCGCCACCGAAATCGAAATCTGCCAGGCGCAGAACCGCAATTACTGTCTCGCCGAAGGCTTCCGCCGCATGGCGAAGGAATCCAACGTCTGGTCCCTGATGCTCCGCTATCAGGCTCATGCCGAGCGCATGTACCGGCGCGCCGTCGAAGATTTCGACCGTCTGAAATCCCGGCGGGATGAAATGCCGAACGAACCCAACGTGGGCGCTCAACCCGAAGAGCCGGAAGACTTTCCGCCTCTCAAAGACCTCAATCCAAACTGCTCCTCGCAGCCGCAGCCGCCCGCGCCGCAGCCGGAAAACGCGAACAATCCGGCCGCAAACGTCGTTTATCCTGTGGAAGCGCACAGCTCCGGCGCCGCCGGGGAACAGACACCCAATGAACGCCACTGCAACCAGCGCCACGCCGGCGGCCATCGCCGTCGCGGGGCTCACGAAATCGTACGACAAGGTCGAAGCCGTGCGCGGAATCGATTTCGAAGTGCATACGGGCGAAGTTTTCGGCCTGCTCGGGCCCAACGGCGCGGGTAAAACCACCACCATCGAGATCCTCGAAGGCATCCGGCCCCGGACGTCAGGCGACGTGCGCGTACTCGGCTTCGATCCCGACAAGCAAAAGAACGCGCTCAAGGACCGCATCGGCGTTTGCCTGCAATCCACCAACCTGCCCGACAAGATCCGCGTCATCGAAGCGCTGGAACTGTTCGGCGCTCTCTACAGCCGCGCCCTGAATCCGGACGATTTGCTCAGGCGCCTCCAGCTCACCGAGAAACGCAACGC
>DAIDJK010000388.1 GCA_027450225.1 Bryobacterales bacterium
GGATCCACCACGAAGACGTGCGCGTGATGCACAACCTTTCGATTGCCCGCCCGCAGTTCCGCCGCCACCACCCATTTGTCTTCCGTGAATCCGGAGGGTACCGTCAGATACACATACTGGTCCGGCCCGGAGCCGTCGAGCTTCTGCTGCGGAATCGAAACAATCGCGTCCGGCTTGCCGATCCTCCAGCCATCGGTGAACGTCGGCGGCGGCGGAAGGTCTTTCGGGTTGCCTTCGGGCGCGCCCGCATCCACCCACGTCCGGATCACCGCGATCTCGGCTTCCGTCAGGCTCGCGTCGTTCCACCATTTGCCGTAATGCGGATCGGCTTTCCACGGCGGCATCTTGCGCGTCGCCACCGCCTGGCGGATAGCAGCCGCCCACGGCCGGGCATCCTGGTACGTGATCAGCGGCATCGGCGCAATGTCGTTCGCGTGGTGGCAGGATGCGCAGTGCTTATACAGAATCGGCGCCACGTCTTTTGAAAACGTCGTCTGCGCACAGGCGAGTCCGGCGGGAACCACGCCCAATATCGCCATCGCAATCAGCCTCATCGTCGTCTCTGTTATATCGCATATTCTGGAGACGTGATCCCCATCAGCCGGAGACGGTGCCTGGCTGCGTTTGCGGCTCCGCTCGCACTCCGCGCCCAGGCCGTTCTTCCGGACAAGGACGCCGCTCCGGAAGACTACGCCTGCCCCATGGATCGCGACGTCCGCTCCTCGAAGCCCGGCGTGTGCCCGCGCTGCGGCATGAAGCTGGCCCTGAATATCCCGGAGCCTGTCGAGTATCGCCTCGAAGTGACCCATCAGCCTGCCCTGCTGCTTCCCGGTCAGCCCGCCGTGCTGCGCTTCCGCGCGTTCCATCCGGCCACCGGGAAGCAGGCCTCAAAGTTCCAGATCGTGCATGAGAAGCTGATGCACCTGTTCCTCGTCAGTGAGGACCTCGAAGTTTTCCTGCACCTGCATCCCGTTCCGCAGCCCGATGGCTCCTTCGAATTGCGGCTGCGCTTCCCCGCCGGCGGCATGTACCGCATGCTGGCCGATTTCTATCCCGCGGATTCCACCCCGCAGTTGGCGCTCGATACGCTTTTCGTCAAAGGCAGCGCCGGCAAACCGAATCTCGCCCCCGCCGTCGCCCCGTTTCAGGCCCAAAACCTGACGGCCAAATTGCGCCTCGATCCCGAAACCCCGCTCGCCGGATTCGAGACGAAAATGTTCTTCGATCTCTCGCCGCGCGAAAAGCTGGAACCGTATCTCGGCGCCTGGGGCCACATGCTGGCGGCCAGCGGCGACATCATCGACATGCTCCACCTGCATCCCTTCCTGGCCGATCCGGCGAACGGCGCCATGCAGTTCAATTCCATCTTTCCGCGTCCCGGTCTCTATCGCGTCTGGACGCAGTTCCAGCGCGCGGGCGTCGTCAATACCGTGGTGTTCACCGTTCCCGTGAAGGCGCTGTAAGGGCGAACCGCACCGGGGATGACGCGCGAATCTTCGTGCCCGCGGGCAGCGCGATCGGCCTCGCGAAGGAGTACGTGAGTTTCATCGCCGGGTCATATTTATAAAGCCAGACCAGTGGAATCACCGAACCATCCGGCAGCAGGGCCGTGATCTTCGAGGATTCGGCGGCCGTCAGCGGACAAAGTCCCGTCGCCACCATCGCATGCGCCAGCGTCGTCTCGCCATCGATCTCGATCGCCCGGCGTTGCGGCGCCGCTGCCTTCCCCGATGGCGCCACAATCGACTTCGGTCCCAGCGCCGGATCGCCTTCCGGCGCCCCGCCAATCACCCACGCCGCGATCATCAGCATCTCTTCCTGCGAAAGCGCGCGGTCCGGTGAAAGATCGCCGAAGCCTTTCACCGCGCCCCACGGCGGCATGGCCCGCGAAAGCACCTGTTCCTTGATGTCCACCGCCCATGGGCGCGCCTGCTCATAGGTCGTCAGCGGAATGCTCGCGCCTGCCCCATGGCACGAAACGCAGCGCCGCGCGAACACGCGGGAAATGTCGCGCGACCACGTCAGTTTCGTCGTGATCACGTCATGCGCCGCCAGCCGCATGGCCGCCGCCGCGCACAGAATCGTCAGCCGGTTCACTCGAAGCGTCATAATCATGCTCATGCGCGCGCTCACAATCGCGGCAGGCACGCTCATCCTAACATCGCTCGGCTCCGCGCTCGATCCCCAGGACCTTTTCAATCGCGCCCGCGCCAACGTGCTGGCGAATCTCGATAAAACTCCGCGTTATACCTGCATCGAGTCGGTCACCCGCGAGGTCCGGAAGACGGTGCATCCCGAACGCGCCTGCCAGCCCACCATGGCGAATGAAGCCGCCAACGCCATCGGCGCGCTCCTGTGGCACGACCGTCTGCGGCTCGATGTGGCGGTCATCAACGGCAGCGAGACGTTCTCCTGGGCGGGCGCGCGGCAGTTCGAAACCGAAGACGTCAACAAACTCGTCGGCGGCGGCGCCACCGAAACCGGCGATTTCTCCGGATTTCTCATGAGCGTCTTCGGTACCGACGCGCGAAATTTCCGCTACACCGGCGAGCAGAACACTCCCTCCGGCCTCATGGCCCGGTTCGAATACGAAGTCCCGCTGTCCACCACGCATTACCGCTACCGCACCCGTGGTGAATTCAAGGCGGCGCCCTACGCCGGCTGGTTTCTCATCGAACCGGCTACCGCCGCGCTCCGGCATCTCGCGATCGTGGCCACGCAGTTCGATCCCGAAGACGAAGTCTGCCGCGTCGAGGATGGCATCGACTACGCCAGCCTGCGCATCGGCGACAGCGACTTCATGGTCCCGCACATTTCCTTCATGAACGCCACTTACACCCGCGGTACGCAGGCGCGCAATTCCACCGAATACTCCGGGTGTCACGAATACGCGGCCACCAGCACCATCCGCTTCGATGACGCGGAGCCTTCCGCCAGTCCCGCGCAGGTTGCCGCCGCCAGGCAGCCCCTGCCGCTCGGCATGGAGGTCACGCTCTCGCTCGTCACGCCCATCGATGGCGGCGCCGCGGCCGCCGGAGACGAGATTCTCGCCCAGGCGCTCCGCGACGTCAGGCACGGCGGCAAGCTCGTCATCCATCGCGGAGACCGCTTTCACGGCCGCATCGTGCGGCTTGAGCAGTATCTGGGCTCCGGAGCCCACTGGTCGGTTGGGATGCGATTCGACAGCGTCGTCCGCGGCGGCATCGAAACCCCGGTTCGGCTCCGCCCCGTCGATGACGGCGTCCGTTCGGGTCAACAGTTGTTCGGCCGCCTCGGAGCAGCCGCCTCGGCGTCTTATTCCGCTTCGCTCGAAAGGCCGCCGGGCAGCGGCGTCTTCATCTTTTTTTCTTCCGGAAAGCTTTCGCTCGATGCGGCGTTTCGCTCGCGCTGGTTGACCGAGGCCGCGTTGACTGAGGCCAAAGACGACGCGGCAGCAGAGCCTGGATTTCCTCTGCCGTAAGCGGCCTCCATTTGCCGATCTTCAGTTCGCCGATCGCGAGCGGCCCGATGCGCGTTCGCACCAGTTTCAGAACCTTGCTCCCCACCGCGTCGATCATCCGCCGCACCTGCCGGTTCCGGCCTTCGTGGATCGTGATCTCGATGTGCGAGTAGCGTTCCGAATCCCGCACCCGCGCCACCATCGCCGGCCGCGTGGGGCCATCCGCCAGTTCCACTCCGCTGCGCAGCCGCTCGAGAGCCGCGTCGTCCAGAACCGACGCGCACTTCACCAGATACGTCTTCGCCACTCCATGGTCCGGATTGGTCAGGTGTTCGGCCGCCTGGTTGTCATTGGTCAGAATCAGCAGCCCGCTGGTATCCAGATCGAGACGCCCCACCGGCGAAACGAACGTGTCGATATCCTGCAGCAGGTCGTAAACCGTCGGCCGCCCTTCCGGGTCTTTGTAAGTCGTGAGATAGCCCGTCGGCTTATAGAGAAGGATGTAAAGGCGTTCGGCGGCTTCGAGCGGCCTGCCGTCGAAGCGCACGCGGTCGTGCTCGAAATCGATCCATTGATCCGGGTTCTGCGTTACCCGGCCGTTCACCGTCACCCGGCCCGCGTGAATCCAGCTGCGGGCCTCCGTCCGGGAACCGAGGCCCGCTTTCGAAATCACGCGTTCCAGCGTTTTTTTTGCGCTTGCTCCGGCGGCCACTGCCTTCAGGATCGCCTGGCGCATCGCGCGCCATCCCGCCGCTACTTGATAATCGTGACTTCGCCGCCCGTAACCCACCACCGGGTGCCCGCGCCGCCGCCGCCTTTTCCGCCTCCTCCACGCGAGTAGTAACTATAGGCGTAGACCGTGAAAGTCATCGTGAAAGGCGCGCCCGTGCTGTCCGTCCCCGAACACGACGCCTGTATCTCCGTCGTGCTCTTCGGCGGCGCGGATGCGCCCGCCGCGCCCTGCTGGTAAGCCGCCGAATTGCAATGGTAAGTATCCACCACCGAAAATCCGTTCACCCAGGAGTAAACGTTGAATATCTGCCAGCTTTGTCCAGCCGCGCCGATTTCTTCCCACAAAGAGTAACTTTCTGCGGGACCGTAAATAATACAGTTTTGTATGTGTACGCAGCCGGCCTGCGGCAGCGTGTAAGTTGTCGTTTCCCCTCGGGCGACTACCGCGAGGGAGCCCAGCACGAGCAATAGTGCAGCTTTCGCCATGCGGCATAGTGTACAGTTCTCCCGCGCCGCGTTCCATCCCGCCGGGACGCTAAACTAATCTGGCAATGATCGAGGTGGAACACCTGGTAAAGTCGTTCGGCGATATCCACGCCGTTCGGGATATCTCATTCAACGTCCACAAGGGCGAAATCTTCGCGTTTCTGGGTCCCAACGGCGCGGGCAAAACCACCACAATCAAGATGCTCACCACGCTGCTCCGCCCCTCGAGCGGACGCATCTCGATCGACGGCCTCGATCCCGTGCATCACCAGAACGAAGTCCGCAAGCGCTTCGGCATCGTGTTTCAGGACCCCAGTACCGACGATGAACTCACCGCCTGGGAGAACATGGACCTGCACGGCGCCCTCTACGGCGTCCCGCGCCGCGTCCGCACCGAGCGCATCGAAAAGCTGCTCCGGCTTTTCGAGCTCTGGGACCGCCGCGGCCATCCGCTCAAGCAGTTTTCCGGCGGCATGAAACGGAGGCTCGAAATTGCCCGCGCGCTGCTCCACACTCCCCGCATCATCTTTCTCGATGAGCCCACCCTCGGCCTCGACCCCCAGACCAGAAATCAGCTCTGGGCGCAGGTTCGCAAGCTCAACGAAGAAGAGCAGGTCACCGTCTTCCTCACCACCCATTACATGGAGGAGGCCGAACGCGTGTCGCAGCGAATCGCCATCATCGATCACGGGCAGATCGTCGCCCAGGGCACCCCCGCCGAACTCAAAGCGCAGACCAGTGCGGCGACCCTCGAAGAAGCTTTCCTCGCCCTCACCGGTTCCACCATCCGCGACGAGGGCGCCGACCAGTTTGCCCAGATGCGCACCATGGCCAAAATGTGGAGCCGCAGACGATGACCGCCATCTACATGCTCTGGCTCCGCCAGTTGAAACGCTACTTCCGTTCCCGCTCCCGCATCGTCGCTTCGCTCGGACAGCCGCTGCTGTTTCTGCTCGCGCTCGGCTTCGGTTTCGGTCCCATCTTCCGGCGCGCCGGCCAGGGCAATTACATTCAGTTCCTCGCGCCCGGCGTCATCGGCATGACCATCCTTTTCACCGCCATCTTCTCCGGCATCGAGCTCATCTGGGACCGCCAGTTCGGTTTCCTCAAGGAAACCCTCGTCGCGCCCGTGCCCCGCATCCTCATCATGATCGGCCGCACCCTCGGCGGCGCCACCGTCGCGCTCCTGCAGGGCTTCATCGTGGTCATCATCTGCTTCGTCGCGGGCTTCCGGGTGCATACCTTCAGCGCGATCCCCCTTGCCCTGTTGTTCATGGCGCTCATTGCGCTTCTCTTCACCGCCCTCGGCACCGCCATCGCTTCCGTGCTCCAGGATTTTCAGGGCTTTCAGCTCGTCATGAACTTCCTCGTGATGCCCATCTTCTTCCTCTCGGGCGCGCTGTTTCCGCTTGCGGGTCTGCCGGTCGTATTAAGCGTTCTCGCCACCATCGATCCGCTGTCCTACGGCGTCGATGGCCTCCGCGCCGTGCTCAGCTCGCAGGCCCATTTCGGCGCCACGGTCGATCTCATCGTTCTCGGCGCGCTCAGTTCCATCGTTCTGGTGATCGGCGCGCGACTGTTTTCCAGAATCCAGCTATAGCGCGCCGTCAGTTTGCCGATGGCGGTTCCGCGCGCACCACCCACAGCCGCTCCGCCGCCGCCGTACGCGCTTCCAGTTTCAGCCCCAGTTGTTGCTGAAGTGCCGTGAAGATCGAGACGCCGCCCCCATCGTCCGCCGCCGCGTTCCCCGCGCTCCCCGCGTTCCCCGCCGCCGCAATATTCTGGCCCCTGTCCGGCGACCACTCCAGGTGGAAATCGTAACGGCCACTCAATCCCGTCATATCCACCACGGGCCTGCCCGCCTGTCCTTCGGAAAGAAACTTCGCCAGCTGAGCCATACTCGCACCCTCGGCGTTCACCAGCCCCATGCCGAAAGTCGCGTTCCCGGCGCTCTTCGCCGGCAGCAGCTTCTTCGGTCCCCCTTTCGCCACCACCAGCGCGAAGATCGGCATCGGGACGGACTCCTTGCGAAGCTCCAGGCCAAAGCGCTCCGCCAGCAGCCTCTGCAGCCGCAGCCTCACCGGCTTGTGAAACGCCAGTATCTGGTCCGGCGCCATATCCTTCGGATCGCCTCCCACCGGTCTGTCCGGCGTCGCCGCCACGTCGAATCTCTTCGATCCCATCCATCCCGGCCCGCCCGCCAGCTGATCGTCGCCGATGTCGTACGCGATCTTGATCAGGAACCGCAGCGTGGCGTTCGTGATGAACAGCTTGCCGCCCGGCGCGAAATCCACCCGCAGCACGCTGTCCGGACCGCTCGGCCGGATCGACGCCACTTCGAATTCCGGCAGCGCCGCCGTCGCCATCGGTTGTGGAATCGCCTTCGCCGGCTCCTGCCCCCGCATCGATGGCGCGTTCACGATGCCCAGCATCAGCGGCGCCCCAAACGCCAGCGCCCCCGCGGCGCACAGCAGCAGCTTCTTCCCCACATCCATGCGCTCCGCCGCGCGATTCAGCATGATGCGCTCCACTCTCCGCCTCAGGTCCGCCCCCGTCACTCCGGACACGCAGACCAGCGGCGATTTCAGGAAGAATTCGCAGACCGTCAGTATCCCTCTGGCATAAGCCTGCGGGTCCGCGCCCATCCCCAGCACTTCTTCGTCGCACGCGCGCTCGCGCTCTTCCACCAGCCGCGCCCGGATCCACCACACCAGCGGATGAAACCAGAACAAAGTCTCCACCACCATGTGAATCGCGGAACACAGATTGTCGCGTCTCCGGACATGGCACAGTTCATGCGCGAGGATCGCTTCAAACTGCTCCGGAGTCAGTTGCTCCCGCAGACCCTCCGGCACCAGCAGGAACGGCCGGAACACCCCGAACACGCCCGGCTCCAGACGCGCGGAACTCGCCAGCGCCGGTATCGGCAGGTCCGATCGCAGCGGACTCGCCTCGCGCCACGCCGCCCGCGCCTGCCTCCATCGCCGCCACCACGCCCACGCATTCGCCCCGGCGCCGCACAGCCACAGGCCGAACAGCATTGCCGGAAACCGCAGCGGCGCCCTCCGCGGCAGCAGCCGTCCGGGCGACGCCAGCGCCGCAATCGGCTGGCTGATCTGCCGCATCGCCGCCAGCCGCGGCTGCGGAACCGTCTCCGCCTTCCGCCATTCCATCTGCGTCCCCAGTCCGATCAGCAGCGAAAACGGCAGCAGAAACTTAATCGACGCGGCCATCCACAACCCATGCCGCACCGCCGCCCGGTTCCTTCGCATCAGCAGCGCCAGCAACCCCGCCGCGCACCCGAACAGCGTCGATTGCCACACGTGATCCGCCACGCCCGAAATCATTTCCGCCCTCCCTTCCCCGGCGTCTTCAGCGCGGCCAGTTTCAGAATCGACTGCTCCGCCTCCTTCACGTCCTCCAGCGTCAGCTTGCCCGATTCCACCAGATGAGCCATCACCGGTTTCGCCCGCCCGCCGAACAGCGCCAGCACGTCGTCGATCAGCTTGCCCCCCGCGTCTTCCCGCGAGATCGCCGCCGCGAACACGTTCGCGTTGCCCACGCGTTTCGCGATCTTCACCGCTCCCTTGCCTTCCAGCAGCCGGTACACCATCGTCTGCACCGTCGTGTACGCGGGTCTCTTCGCTTCCGGAAATGCTTCCTGAATCTCGCGGATGGAGCACATCCCGCGGCTCCACAGCGTCTCCATGATCTGCAGTTCGAGTCGGGAAAGTTTCGGATGGGCCATATCTGGACGAACTACATCGTCTGGTTCACCCTACTACAGTTTGTAGGCGGAAGGCAAGCCCCGAAACCGCCGTTTTTCACGCCCGCCAAACGCCGCTTTCCCTCCGCGCGCTACGCTCGAAGCAGGTGACCACCAGCATTTTCGATCTCTTCCGGATCGGGATCGGGCCGTCCAGTTCCCACACCGTCGGCCCCATGCGCGCCGCCCGCGAATTCGCCGCCGGACTCGCGCGCGATGGTCTCCTCAACCGCGTCGCCCGCCTGCGCGCCGACCTGTACGGTTCCCTCGCCCTCACCGGCAAAGGCCACGCCACCGATCGCGCCATCCTCCTCGGCCTCTCCGGCGAACAGCCCGATTCCGTCGATCCCGCCGCCATCGATTCGCAGATCGCCGCCATTCGCCACTCGAAATCCATCCTCCTCGACGCGCGCCTCCCCGTCCCCTTCGACGAAGCCTCCGACCTCGTCTTTCATCGCGACCTCGTCCTGCCCGGCCACCCCAACGGCATGCGCTTCACCGCATTCGACGCCGCTGGCGGCCAACTGCGCGTCGAGACCTGTTTCTCCATCGGCGGCGGCTTCATCCGTCGCGAAGGCGCCGTCCCGCGGTCGGACCGCCGCGCTCCCGTGCCGTTCCCCTTTCAATCCGGCGCCGAGCTCCTCGAACAGTCCCGTGCCGCCCGCCTGCCCGTGTGGTGCATCATGCTGGAAAACGAGAAGGCCTGGCGCCCCGAACCCGAGATTCGCGACTATGTCGAACGCATCTGGCGCGTCATGCAGGCCTGCATCGCCCGCGGACTCGTCACCGATGGAATCCTCCCCGGCGGTCTCAACGTGCGCCGCCGCGCGCCCGGCCTGAAGCGCCGGCTCGAAGAACGCGCCGCCCCCGGCCACAACGCGTCGGACCCTCTCGCCGTCATGGACTGGGTCAACGCCTTCGCCATGGCCGTTAATGAGGAGAATGCCGCGGGCGGGCGCGTCGTCACCGCCCCCACCAACGGCGCCGCCGGCATCATCCCCGCCGTCGGCGAGTATTATCTGCGTTATCACGATGCCGCCGGTTCCGAAGGCATTCTGCGTTATCTGCTCACCGCCGGCGCCATCGGCGTCCTTTATAAGGAGAACGCTTCCATCTCCGGCGCCGAAGTCGGCTGCCAGGGTGAAGTCGGCGTAGCCTGTTCCATGGCCGCCGCCGGACTCGTCGCCGCCCTCGAAGGCGCCAGCACCGAAGTCGAGCACGCCGCCGAGATCGGCATGGAGCACAATCTCGGTATGACCTGCGATCCGGTCGGCGGCCTCGTCCAGATTCCCTGCATCGAGCGCAACGCCATCGGCGCCGTCAAGGCCATCAACGCCTGCCGCCTCGCCATGCGCGAAACCGACGGTCATAAGGTCCAGCTCGATCAGGTCATCCGCACCATGTATCAGACCGGCCTCGACATGCAGAGCCGCTACAAGGAGACTTCGCTTGCCGGGCTCGCCGTCAACACCATCGAGTGCTGACGCCGCGCGCCGCACTCTCGAAGCCGCCCGGGACCGCGTGCGCGCCGCAACCGCTGTCGCCGTCCTCACCGGCGCCGGCGTTTCGGCCGAGAGCGGCATTCCCACCTTCCGCGCCAACGGCGGCT
>DAIDJK010000389.1 GCA_027450225.1 Bryobacterales bacterium
TCGGCCGCGCCGGGGATCGGGTCGTGGGCGACCACCGCCGCGAGCTCCTGCGCGGTGCGGCAGACCACCGGGACGTCGAACCCGAAGCAACAGTCCATAAGGATCGTAAGCTGGGTCGAAGACGATGACGGCGGCGGGCGGATTGGCGCGGAGGCGCCGAACGTCTTCGATATGGAAATCGCGCATTTCGCGCACCCGCAGCCTGCGGGTGAGGAAGCCGTATTCGGGACGGCGGAGGGCGTTCGACATGGGAAACGCCGTGGCGATGACGCCACTCTGCTGTTCGGCGGCGGAGGCGGCGTGTTGCTCGAGATGGACGAAGCTGACGAACTCGAGATCGTTTTCGAAGGGAAACGGATAGGGCGGGTTAATGAAGCTGGCTGCGACGAGGCACGCGAGCATGGATACGAGTGCAGCGGGACGGAAGCCGCCGGGAAGTGCGCGGATGGATAGCGCGAAGGCAGCGTAGACGATGGGCAGGAGGGGAAGCAGGTAGCGCTCGAGAACGGCGCCGCCGAGGGCGCTCATCGCCAGGATGTTGGCGGCGGCGAGCGAGGCGGCGATGCGCCAGGCGCGGTCCCGTAGCAGCGGCAGACGAGGGAATGCGTAGACGAGCGCGGCGGTTCCGAAGACGTGGCCGCTCGAAATGAAGATGTAGTACAAGCGGCGCGCCAGGGCCAGAAGGAAGCGGACGGGGTCGAGCGTGCCGATCAGGTTGTATTGCGTGAATTCGCTGTTGCCGAACCAGTGCCCGGTTGTATGATGCAGCGCCAGCAGCCACGCGCCCAGAAACGGCAGCGGCAGAAGAAACCAGAGGGCGCTGCGGACGCGGCGTTCCGCGAGAAGCCAGCAGCCGAACAGGGCGGGCGCAACGAGGCCCGTTTCCTTCATCAGCACCAGCGCCACGCAGGCGGCGGCGGAAGCACGGAAACGGTTCTGCAGGAAGAGCAGCAGCGCGAGACAACTGAAGCACATGGCAGGCATGTCAAGTTGCGCCATCATGGCTTGCGAAATGAAGAGCGGTGAAAAGCAGAGCAGCGCCAGCGCCCCGAAAGCGGGCGCGCCCGTGCTTCCGCGCGAGAGTTCGATAGCGAGGAGGAGGGCGATGGTCGCGCCGGACGCCGCCATGAGGATCATGGCGATGCGGGTGGCTGCGATCGAATAGCCGAAGACCGTCCAAACCGCCGCGAGATACGCCATCAGGGCCGGAGGATGGACGTTGGGAATGGTGCTGCGCGGAATCCACCAGCCGTGTTGAAAGATGTCGAGGGCGGCCGGGATGAACTGCCCGGCCTCATCCCAGTAATAAGGAAGGCTCAGGAGCGGCGCGTGGACGATCAGGATGAATGTGGCGATCGCGAGCCACGCGATGATGTAGGATCGCGCGGAGACGCCTGAGCGCGACCGGGGGCGATCCGGCTTACTGAACGAAACCGGTTCCGGCGCGAGGTTCAAGTCGGATCTCGCCAAAGGCGGCTTCGTAGTTGCCGATGTTCTGCTGGAGGATGTTCAGGAGAGCTTTGGCCTGCTGCGGGCTAACGTAAATCCCGGCGAAGTTGTCGATGCGTACGGCATCGGGCGCGGTCTGATTGATCTTTCCGAACATGAGAAAGAAATCCCACAGGTTCACGCGAATCTGTACGCTGTTGGCGTACTCCTCAACGTAGTTGGAAGTCTTCTCGAGCGAGACGCGCGGCTGGGATGGGCTCATCGCAATCATCGTATCCTAATGCAGGTTCCGGCATCCCGGTTCCGGGACAAAGATGCCGGTAAGCAGGCTGGGACTTTGGCCTCGGCGACGCCGCAGTTTGTCTATGCGCGCGGCCTGAGAGCGAGGCTGCCTCCCTCGATGAGCAACCAATCGCCAGCCGCAACCGATTTGAACTCCTGCACGGAACCGCTCGGCCATTCGATCACGAGCCGGTCCGCGCGGTCGCGGTGACCGATGCCGAAGGTGAGCGCGAGTTCGGATTGCGAAAGATAGCTCGAGCCGGTGTGAACAACGCGGGTCTGCGCGCCGTCGGGCGTGGTGAGACGGACGACCGCGCCGATGCCGTCGCGATTCGATTTGACGCCGCGAAGGAGGAGCCGAACCGAGCGGTTGCCGGTACGGAGGTCGTTGCGATAGAGATATGCCGGGCCGTTGTTGGTGGTGAGGAGAATATCGAGGTCGCCGTCGCGATCGAAGTCGCCGATGGCGAGGCCGCGCGCCACTTTGGGGGCGGCGAAGCTGGAGCCGACATACGGCGCGACGTCGCGGAAGGCGCCGTGATGATCGTTGAGAAACAGATGCGGCGGCTGGGCGTAGCCGTGGTTGCCGGCTATGTTGCGGACGGTCTGATCGATGTGACCGTTGACCGCGGCGAGGTCGAGCCAGCCATCGAGATCGGCATCGAAGAAGGCGCAGCCGAAGCCGAGGCGGCTGCGAGAGGGCTGGCCGATGCCGCTGTGGACCGCCGAATCTTCGTACGCGCCCGCGGAGCCTGGCCGGTAAAGCGCCATCATTTCGTCGTCGAAATTCGTGACTGCGATCGACTGGCGGCCGGAGTTGTCGAAATCGGCGACATCGACGCCCATGCCGGCGCGTGCGCGCCCGTCATCGCTGAAGGCGACGCCGGCGTGGACGGCGACCTCCTCAAACTGGCCATTTCGCAGATTGCGGTAGAGTTTGTTGGGCTGCGTGTCGTTGGCGACGAACAGGCCAGGCCAGCCATTGCGATCGACGTCGATCATGGCGACGCCGAGCGCTTTCGAAGAGAGGTCGAAGATACCGCTCTTTGCCGTCACATCTTCGAACACGCCGTTGCCGCGGTTGCGGAACAGCCAGCACGTGGAGCCGTGATAGGCCTCCGGCGTGCAATAAGACTTGTTTTTGCCATCCACGCTGCAGAAGACATCGTGCTCGGGCGACCATTGCACGTAATTGCAGACAAAGAGATCGAGATGGCCATCGCGATCGTAGTCGAACCAGAGGGCGGAGGTGCTGAAGGCGGTGCGGCCGGCGAGGCCCGCATGCGCCGTAACGTCGGTGAAAGTTCCGCGGCCCGTGTTGTGAAACAGGCGATTCTGGCCCACGGCCGTAACGTAGATATCGGGGAATCCGTCGTTGTCGTAATCTGCGATGGCAACGCCAAGACCGTACATCTCCACAGCGAGTCCGGCGCGTTCGGTGACGTCTGTGAATGTGCCGTTGCGGTTGTTGTGGTAAAGCCGCATGGTCGAACGATGTTGTTTGTGGCCGGGCCAATCCATTCCGTTGATGACGAGAATGTCGAGCCAGCCGTCGCTGTCGTAGTCGAAGAAAGCGCAGCCCGGGCCCATGGTTTCCGGCAGATATTTGGAGCCGAAGGCGCCGCTGTTGTGGTGGAACGCGATGCCTGACTGCGCAGTGACGTCGGTGAGCGTGAAGCCGGGCAAGGGCTGTGAGCCTGACGCGGCAAGAAGCGGAAGCGAGGAGCCGAGCCCGGCGAGAAACTGGCGGCGAGAGGGGTGGAAACGCAGGCTCAAGTCACGTTCACCAGACCGGAGCGGATGGCATGGACAACGAGTTCCGCCGTATTGTGAATGCCGAGCGCCTGCATGATGTTGGCTCGATGAACGGCTATGGTATTCGCGCTGAGGCCGAGCACGACCGCGATTTCTTTGTTCGATTTGCCATGCACGATGAGTTGCAGCACCTCGAGTTCGCGCGTGGTGAGCGAGCGGCCGGCTTCCGATGCCTCCGGAACGCGGCCGAGCCGGGTATCGAGCACATGCTCGCCGGCGGCGACCCTTCGAACGGCGAGCACGAGTTCGAGATCCATCGCGTTTTTCAGAAGATAACCGCGGGCCCCGGCATCAAGGCAGGTCCGGACGTAATTCGGCTCGGCGTGCATGCTGAGGACCAGGACCCTGGCGGCTGGATTCGCCTGCAGGATCCGGCGGGTGGCGACCGCGCCGTTCATGCTCGGCAGGGCGAAATCCATCACGATGACGTCGGGATTCAGCCGAATGGCGGTTTCGATGGCGTCATGGCCGTCACTGGCCTCGCCGACGACCCGGATATCTTCCTCATCTTCGAGCATGCGGCGGAAGCCGTTGCGAACGAGGGCATGGTCAT
>DAIDJK010000390.1 GCA_027450225.1 Bryobacterales bacterium
TAGCCCTGCGTTTCGTGTCAAAGGCGAAAGCGAGACGCCGGGCAGTTCCTTAAACTCCGCTTCGAACTCGTCGCCGATTTCGACGTTCCATCCCACTTCCGTCTTATGGTATCAGGTGCATATGGATTGGAAATCATATAATCCCGGCAGTCACAGGACCCGGCATCATCGGAACGTGCCCTCGAAGGACGCCGTAAACTCCTCCGAACCCCCGCGTTTTCAATAACCGCGGGCCTGCAATTCGAACTCACTTCGCCCGGACCGGCTCGGAGCGCCGGTAAATCATCCTGGAGCCGGGTTAGTATAGACGTCGGAGTCGCTTTATCCCGCGAAAAATGCGGGACTTACCAGACAATTGGCTTCGTTCGGTAATTTTCCCGGAGCACTCGAACCCTGAAAATCCACCTCTATTTCATCGGCCGCCCCAAGGACGCGCACCTCAACGCCACCGCCGCCGACTACGTCCAGCGCGCGTCGCGCTACTTCCCGGTCGAGATGGCCGAGATCCGGCCCGAAAAAACCAACCCATTCGATCGCCATCCCTCCGCCCGCAAGATCCTCCTCGACCCCGCCGGCAAGCCCCTCGACTCCCCCGCCTTCGCCCACATCTTCTCCGAAGCCGCCATGCGCGGCCACGATCTCGTCTTCGCCGTCGGCGGTCACAGCGGTTTCCCGGAAAACTGGAAAAATCGCGCGGACCTGCTCCTGTCGCTCTCCCGCATGACTTTTCCGCATGAACTGGCGCGCGCCATGCTCGCCGAACAGATCTACCGCGCGTTTACAATAATGCGTGGACATCCGTATCCGCGGTAAGGGCGCGGACGGCGGTCCCGCCCGTCTTCATCAGATACGCTTGTACGGTCGTCCGAAACGATCTTTGCGATACCAATGTCCTGGTTCAAACGCGATTCCGAAGCCAAGCCCTCGCCTGAGTCCGGCGAAAAAACCGTCCGCACCGAAGGCCTCTGGCTCAAGTGCGAAGGATGCCGCGAAATCATCTGGAAGCGCGATCTCGAAACCACGCACAACGTCTGCTCGAAATGCGGCTTCCATTTCCGCATGGATGCCCGCTCCCGCCTCGCTCTGCTTTTCGACAACGGCGAGTACGAAGAGCAGGACGCCGATCTCGCTTCCTCTGACCCTCTCGAATTCGTTGACAGCAAGCCTTATCGCGACCGTCTGCGCGGAATGCAGGAAACCACGTCCATGAAGGACGCCCTGCTCTCCGGCGCGGGCAGACTCGATGGCCGCCGCGTTCACATCTGCGCCATGGAACCGCGCTTCATCGGCGGCAGCATGGGCTCCGTGATGGGCGAGAAGATCACGCGCGCCATCGAGCGCTGCATCAACGAACGCGCTCCGCTCATCGTGGTTTCGGCGTCCGGCGGCGCGCGCATGCAGGAAGGCGCGGTCAGCCTCATGCAGATGGCGAAAATCTCCGCCGCTCTCATGCGTCTCGACGAGGCGCGCATCCCCTACGTCAGCGTCCTCACGGATCCCACCACCGGGGGCGTTACCGCCAGTCTCGCCATGCTTGGCGATCTGAATATCGGCGAGCCCGGCGCCCTCATCGGCTTCGCGGGTCCGCGGGTCATTGAACAGACCATTCGCCAGAAACTGCCCGAGGGTTTCCAGCGCAGCGAGTTTCTGCTGAAGCACGGCATGCTGGATTCCGTGGTGCCGCGCGGGGAGTTGAAGCAGTATATTTCGATTTCCCTCACGTTTCTCGCCGGGCCGGCGGAGGCGCAGGTTCCCGCAAGCAGTACCGGCGGCGCCGAACACGCGGCCGCATGACTTTCCCGGACACCGTCCGCTTTCTCTACAACCTCGGCCCCGAACTGAAGCACGTGAAATGGGATCTCGCGCGCATCCGCGCCGTGCTAGCCGAACTCGGTGAACCACACCGCCAGACGAACCCACGATTCATCCACGTCGCCGGCACGAACGGCAAGGGCTCAACCTGCGCCATGGTGGCATCCGGCCTCATCGCGAGCGGCTTCCGCACCGGTCTCTATACTTCTCCGCATCTGGTCGATCCGCGCGAGCGCATCCAGATCGATGGCGAACCGGTCGCCGAATCCATCTGGGTGTCGGCTTTCGAAGAAGTGCACGCCGCCTGCGAACGCCTGCTCGCGCGCGAAGCCATCGACGCGCACCCCAGCTTCTTTGAAACCGTCACCGCCATGGCGTTCCTCGCCTTCGCCCGTGAAAAGGTCGAAGTCGTTTCGCTCGAAACCGGACTCGGCGGGCGCCTCGACGCCACCAACGTCGTCGATCCCGAAGTTTCGGTCATCACTCCCATCGATTTCGATCACGAGGCGTTTCTTGGATCGAGCATCGAATCGATTGCCGCCGAAAAGGCGGGTATTCTCAAACGCAATCGCCCTGCTGTTTTCTCGGTCCAGCGCCCCGAAGCGCTTCGCGTCCTCGAAGCCCGCGCCCTGGAACTCGATGTTCCGGTGACGCACTCGGCGTCGCTTCGCATCGAGAATCTCGAAATCGACCGCTACGGCAGCCGCTTTCGCCTCGTCAGCGACGAAATTCTCGAAATCTCCTGCCCGTTCGCAGGCGCGCACCAGATTGAAAATGCGCGTGTCGCCGCGGCGGCCATGCTGAAATTCGGTCTTGAAGCCCCCGCCATCGCCGCCGGAATCGCGCGCGCAAAATGGCCCGGGCGCCTCGAACGCGTACGCTCGAATCCGGACATCATCCTCGATGGCGCTCACAATCCGGCGGGCGCGCGGGCGCTCGCCGCTTACATCCTGGAATTTTTTCCGAACGAACCCATTCGGATCATCTACGGGGCCATGCGCGACAAAGCGGTCGATGAAGTCACCGCGACTCTTTTCCCGCTGGCCGCGGAAGTGATCATCACCGCCCCGGACCAGCCCCGCGCCGTCGCGCCGGAAGCGCTTGCCGCTGTTGTCGAACACGCGAATCTGCGCGCCGCGCCGAATCTCGCGGCCGCGCTCGAACTCGCCGGCCACCGTCCCCTCACTACCTTCATCACCGGTTCCCTTTTCCTGGTGGGCGAAGCCCGCGCGCTGCTGGTATGACCGATCCGCACGCCAACTTCAAATCCGAAGTCGCTGCGTACCTCGCGCACGACCCCATGCCCACCATCGAGCGCCTCAGCGAACTCACCGGCGTGCCGGCCGAACAGATCGTCCGCTATGTTCTGGTGAAGTATGCGGCTTCGAACGCAGACGCGCTGCTCGCCGCTACCCCCATCGTCTTCCGCCAGATGCTCGAAATCGTCGAACGCGCCGAAGCCGGAGATGATCGCGCCAAACTCGCGGCCTACGAATCGCTGAAGCAGATCGTTCAGTGGCTGGCGCTGGGAGATCGACCCGGCGGCAACGAATCCTGAACGCGCCCCTTCCACGCCCCCCCTTTTCCGGACCAGTAAAGAATCGCTGATTCCACCGTCGCAATCAGGTAGAACGTCGCGATTCCCGGCAGCGCGAACATAGTCCATCGCGGCGCCCCGTACATGCGCACGGTCGGGCGAAACAGCGCCGCGCTCGCCATCCAGGCCATCGCCCCGCATGCCCGCGCCACCGGGTCGCGCGAAAAGAGCAGCGCCACCGGCGCAAGGTAAGTCAGCGCCATTCCGGCGACGGTGCCCGCCAGCAGCAGCCCCGAATGCCGCAACTGCGCGAATGCCGACCGCGCAATCATCGCCCGAATCTCCCGCGCCTCGCCATAAAGGCGAATGCTGCGGATCGGCAGATCCGAAACCCCCAGCCACACACGGCCGCCCGATGCCCGCACCCGCTGCGCCAGCGCGCAATCGTCGATCAGCGCATCCCGGATGCTCTCGATCCCGCCGATCCGCTCCAGCATTTCGCGCCGGATCAGCATGCACCCGCCCGCCGCCGCATTCGCATCCGCTCCCGGCGGATACAGCATGAAAAAGAAGAAAACGAACGCCGGAATCAGCAGCTTCTCCGGCGTCGATTCGCAGCGCAGCCGCACCATCACGCTCACCAGATCGAATCCGCTCTCTGCCTGCTCGATCAGCGCCGCAACCGCTCCGCTCGCCGGATATTCGATATCCGCGTCCGTGAGCAGAAAGTAATCCGGCCGCGCGGTTTCCGCCCTGATTCCCGAGGCCACCGCCCACAGCTTTCCCTTCCACCCCGCCGGACGCGGCGAAACCCGAACCACCTCCGCGCCATTCGCCCGCGCGATATCGCCCGTCGCGTCTTCGCTTTCGTCGTCCGCTACGATCACCTTTGCCTGCCCGCTCAGCGCGCGCACCGGGTACGCGATCACGTCTTCTTCATTGCGCGCCGGAATCACCGCCGTCACGTTCACGGCCGGGCGAAAGGTTTTCCGTTCCGCCGGAAGTTTTGCCCGCAAACGCCAGAAACCGCCACGAAACAGGGCCATACAGGTCCAGACGCCCACGCACGCCAACCCCGCCGCCCGGCTCGCCGTCATTCGCACCTGTCCATCATGGCAAGGGCGCACTGTTAATCTGACAGCGGTGACACCGTCACCAGACGGAAAGTCCGTGACAGAAGACCAGCTCAGAAAACTTCTCGAAGATGTCCGCGGCGGCGGCGTCGATATCGATTCCGCTCTCGAGCGCATGCGCCACCTGCCATTCGAAGATCTCGGGTTAGCGAAAGTCGATCACCACCGCGCGCTGCGCCACGGCATGCCCGAAGTCGTCTTCGGGCTAGGCAAGAGCATAGACCACGTGGTCGCCATTACCGGCAAACTGCTCGCGAAAGCGGAGAACGTTCTGGTGACGCGCACCACGCCCGAAATGGCGAAGCGCCTTCTTGATGAGCACGAAGGAGGGGAATATTTTGCGCTCAGCGGCGCGGTCCGTTACTGGCGGGACAAAAAGCCGCGCGGCAAAGGGGTGGTTGCGGTGGTGTGTGCGGGCACAAGCGATATACCGGTCGCGGAAGAAGCGCGCGTCACTGCTGAGGTGATGGGCAATGAAGTCGATTCCATTCACGACATCGGCGTCGCCGGCATCCACCGGCTGATCAGCAATCACGAACGCCTTCAGGCCGCCCGGGTCGTGATCGTCTGCGCGGGGATGGAAGGCGCGCTGCCCAGCGCCGTGGGCGGCATGGTCTCGGCGCCCGTAATCGCGGTTCCCACCAGCATCGGCTATGGCGCAAGCTTTCACGGCCTTGCGGCGCTGCTCGGCATGCTCAACAGTTGTTCGAGTAACGTGACGGTGGTGAACATCGATAACGGATTCGGCGCCGGGTACGTCGCCAGCCTGATCAACAGGCTCTGACGTACTGCCCAATGGCTTACCGGCGCCGAATCCATGTCAGGAAGCGAATCGGTTGTACAAGAGCCGAGGGGCAATTCAACTCTTGTCTGGACTCACTTCTTCATCATTCCCGAATTACCGGCCGACTGACCGGTCCCGGTTGATGGGACTTGTCTGACCGTTCCGTGTTCATGCTTACTCTGATGCAATGGGCGTGCCACAACAAGCGCACTGGCTGCCGCGCAGAGAGTTGTTGTGCGAGTCAGCCCGTCTGGTCAGTCCTGCTTTTATTACTTTTCTTCCAGCCTTCCTTCACCACCTGTCGCGCGCGGCCCAGCGCCAGAGAGTGCGCCGGTACGTTGTCTGTAATAACACTTCCCGCGCCGATGTATGCGCCGCCGGCAATCGCAACCGGCGCTACAAGAGTCGAGTTACTCCCGATAAACGCTCCATCCCCGATGTTGGTCGCGTGTTTCTTCTGCCCGTCGTAGTTACACGTGATCGTGCCGGCCCCGATATTGACTTTGCTGCCGATCTCGGAGTCGCCAAGATACGCCAGATGCATCGATTTCGAACCGGCCCCCAGATGCGTTTTCTTCAACTCGACAAAATTACCCACATGCGCGCCTTCACCCATATACGCGTTCATGCGCAGTCTGGCGAATGGTCCGACATGAGCTTTCGCCTCGACCTTCGACGCCGAAACCATGGAGAACGGGAAAATCTCGACGCCATCGCCGATTTCGCAGTTTTCGAGAACGGCATGCGCACCGATGCGGCAGTTCTCGCCGATCACCGTCTTTCCCGTGATCCGCGCGAACGCGGAAACCACCGTATCCATGCCGATGCGAGCGTCCTTGTCGATCGTCACCGTTTCGGGCCGCTCGATGGTTACGCCTTCGATCATCAGTTCGCGCGCCTTCCGCGCTCGCAGAATTCGATCGGCCTCGGCGAGTTCGACGCGATTATTGATGCCGAGTAACTCCGTGGCATCCGCAATCTTCAACGCGGCCACGCGGAGGCCGTGCCGGATGAAGATGGCGATCATGTCGGTCAGATAGTATTCGCGCGCCGGGTTATCGGTGGTCAGTTCGCCGATGTATCTCCAGAACGCATCGGCATCGAAGGAATAGACGCCTGGGTTGATCTCGCGGACCAGCAGTTGTTCCGGCGTGGCGGCTTTGTGCTCCACGATTTCGCTCACGTCGCCCGATGGCGCGCGCAGCACGCGGCCGTAGCCCGTCGGATCTTCCACCTCGGTGGTCAGCATGGCGGCCGCGGTTCCTGCTTCGTTCTGCAGCGCGAGCAGACGATCGAGGGTCGCGCCGCGCAGCAGCGGTCCATCGCCATAGAAAATCACCAGCCGTCCGCCGAGTTTCGAAAGCGCATCCCTGCCGCAGAGCAGCGCATGCCCGGTGCCGAGTTGTTCCGCCTGCAGAATCGTCCTCGCGCCGCTCCGTCCGGCCACTTCGCCCACGGCTTCAGCCTGATGCCCCACCACCACGAAGACGCGAGACATCGGCGCGATTACCGCCGCGGCGTCGAGCGAGTGTTCGATCAGCGGTTTGCCGCCCGCCTCATGCAGCACCTTCGCGATACGCGATTTCATTCGAGTGCCTTGCCCGGCCGCAAGGATCACCACGGAAACGTCCGAAGCCATCGCCTTCCAGTTTCGCAGGACGCATAGCGAATACGCCTGCGCTAATTTAGTGAGTTACACCTTCATTTCAATGGGACATGTAATTGCGATCGACGGCCCGGCCGGCGCGGGCAAGAGTACGATTGCGCGCGGGCTGGCCGAGAAGCTTGGCTACATCTATATCGATTCGGGCGCGATGTACCGCGCCGTCGCGATGTGGGCGCTTTCCATGGACATCGCGGTGGACGATCCGGTGAAGATGGAGCAGCTGGCGCTGGCGGCGGAGATCGAAATGTTGCCCGGCCGCCGCATTCTTCTGAATGGCGAGGACGTGAGCGACCGCATCCGAACCGCTGAAATCGCGTCGGCCGCATCGCGCGTGGCCGCGCTCGGCCCGGTGCGGCGGGCGCTGGTGGCGAAGCAGCGCGAGATCGGCGAAAAGAACAACGTGGTGATGGAAGGGCGCGATATCGGCACCGTTGTGTTTCCCGCGGCGCGCGTGAAGATCTTTCTGGACGCCGATCCGGTGGAACGCGTCCGCCGCCGCGCCGCGGAGCAGCCCGACATCGCTCCGGGCGAACTTGCGACGCAGATTGCGGACCGGGACCGCCGCGATCGCCAGCGCGCCGAATCGCCGCTCGTGCAGGCGCCGGATGCCGTGTATCTCGATTCGACGGCGCTCACGGCCGAACAGGTGGAAGAAGAGATCCTCAAACTGGTTCGCGCGCGGATTTCGAATGGCAAGGGGGCGTTGTGAACGATCTTCTGGTGATGAAGTTCGGTGGCACGAGCGTGGGCTCGGGCGAGCGCATGAAAGTGGCGGGAGACCTGATCGCCGCCCAGGCGCAGACGCGACCGGTGGTGGCTGTGGTTTCGGCGATGTCGAAGATTACGGACCTGCTGCTCGAAATCACGCGCCACGCCGAAGCGGGTGACGGGCCGGGCATGTCGCGCGGCATGCGGGAACTCGAAAGCCGTCACGTGGATGCGGTCTGGGGTCTGGTTCCTCCGCGGCAGTTCGAGTGGATGCGCGCGCAGATCGGGGAACTGATCGGCGAATTCGGACGCATCGTGAACGGCATCCAGATGCTGGGCCACCGGCCGCCGCGCGCGGTGGATGAAGCGATCGCGGTGGGCGAGCGGCTCTCCGCGCTGCTGGTTTCCGAGCATCTGAAAGGGCGCGGCATCGAGGCCGAAGCCGTGAATGCGGCCGGCGTAATTGTGACGGACGCGGTGTTTAACAACGCCTCGCCGATTCTTCCGGCTACGAAGGAAAAAGCCGAGGCCGTCCTGCGGCCGCTGCTCGCGAAAGGCGTGGTTCCCGTTGTGACCGGTTTCAATGGCGCGACGGCCGACGGCCGTCCGACGACGCTCGGGCGCGGCGGATCGGATTTCTCGGCCTCGATTCTCGCCGGCGTGCTGGACGCGCGCGAACTCTGGATCTGGACGGACGTCGATGGCATTATGACGGCCGATCCGCGGCTCGTGCCCGATGCGCAGGTGCTCGAAGAAGTCACTTACGCCGAAGCGGCCGAGCTGGCGTACGCGGGCGCGAAGGTGCTGCATCCGCGGACGCTTGCGCCTCTGGTGGACAAAAGCATTCCGGTGTGGAGCAAAAACAGCTTCGCGCCGCAGAAGCCGGGCACCCGAATCGTGCCGAAACTCGGGGTGGGAAATCCGGGCGCGCGCGCCGTTACGTCGATGGCGAACGTGGCGCTGATCTCGCTTGAGCCCGCGAGTTCGCTGATTGGCGGCGTGCATGTGATGTCGCGGGCGCTCGAAGCGGTGGACCGGGCGAACGTCGAAATTCTCGCGATTTCGAGTTCTAGCTACCGGCAGAGCTTCTGCTTTCTGGTGCGCAAGGAAGAACTCGAGAAGACGATCGAGGCGATTGAGTCCGCGCTGGCGCTCGAGATGGCGCATGGCTATGTGTCGCCGATCGGGGTCGATCCCGACGTGGGATTACTGGCTGTGGTGGGCGAAGGCATGCGCGGATTCTCCGGCGTGGCGGGGCGCATCTTCACCGCGATTTCACGCGAGAACGTGAACATTATCGCGATTGCGCAGGGGTCGAGCGAGCTGACGATTTCGATCGTGGTGCGGCGCGACGGCCTCGAAAAGGCGGTTCGGGCCGTGCACGCGGAGTGCCGTCTGAGCGCCTTGTAAAATTTTCGGCGCGATTCACCCTGGACTTGACATGCAACCGATCACTTGCCTATTATCAGGCAAGCAACTACTTGCGTGTCCCATGGCAGAACGCGACGACGTCGACTTGTTGTTCAAAGCGCTGGCCGACCCCAGCCGGCGCAAACTCCTTGACCTGC
>DAIDJK010000391.1 GCA_027450225.1 Bryobacterales bacterium
CCAGGCCGGCCATTGGAACGCGCTGCATATGGAGATGGCGGACATGGCCAGATAAATTCCACCCGGCGTCAGACGGCCGGCCATCAGCATCAGGGCCATCCAGCCCGTAATGACAGCCGCGCAGAGTTCGCTCGCCAGCATTGTGAACCGGCGATCCCAACGATCGGCGAGCGCTCCAGCGGGAGGCGACAGAAGAATCCGCGGAGCCAGCGTGCACAAGGCAATCAGGGCAAACCGGGTGACCGATCCGCTTCTGCCGAGTACCCATAGCCCGAGCGCGAATCCCGAAAGGCCGGAACCGAGCAATGAGACCAGTTGCCCGGCCCAGATCGTCAAGAATGTTTTCCACCCGCCGCGCACACCGCGGGCGGCCACTGCACCTTCCATATAAACCCTTTCGTTATTGGCGGCTTTCAAAAAGCTCGCGGAGCGAGCGCGAGAGAGCTGTCACGTGCGGCTGCGTGAGCATGCTGCGATGCGTGCCCGGAACATCACAAATCCTGAGATTCGGGCAGCACCGCGACCACCCGTAATCACCGGCCTGGCGGCCTTCGGCGGCGCGCACCAAGGCGCGCATCAATACCACGCGCCCGTCATATTCGCGCGGCGCATACCGGTGAGCGGCCGTCATATTTGCACGGAACTGCTGCAGGGTAGTGCGCAGGGCGGCGGCGATCGTTTCAAGCTTTGTTCCCGATTCACGATTGATCTGCGCCGCGATCAGCATGGCCCGAAGATGCGGCTCCAGGCGGCGCAGCTTTCGGCCCTTCAGCCTGAACTCGACGCCGCGCGCGAGCGCCTGCACACGCCCGATCTCGAGGAGGATGTCGCTGTCGTCTGGATCCTGGCGCTCGTGCGTGAGATGAGAATCGAGCAGGACGACGAGCTCCGGGGCGCGGCCGTCCCGGGCGAGCTGGCGCGCCATTTCAAACGCGACTACGCCTCCGAAAGACCAGCCCGACAGTTGAAAAGGACCTTGGGAAACGACATGATCCAGATGACGAACGTACTGTGCCGCCAGTGCTTCAACGGTGTCCGGCGGGCGGCGCCCGGGCGCCGGTTCGACGCCGGATACCGGCTGATCGGGGCCGAGCAATCGCGCCAATTCGCTGTAGCAGATGAGGCTTCCGCCCGCGGGAGGGATAACGATCAGCGGCGGCTTCGCGCCTTTCGC
Source organism: Bryobacterales bacterium (assembly GCA_027450225.1). Classification (GTDB taxonomy): domain Bacteria; phylum Acidobacteriota; class Terriglobia; order Bryobacterales; family Bryobacteraceae; genus BOG-234. The sequence goes on from DAIDJK010000391.1 coordinate 1,175, forward strand.
CTGAAGATGCACGAGCGAACCCGCGCTCCCGGCGCTTCTGCGCTCCCGCACGATGCGGGCGATCTGCTCGACTGTTCCCGCTTCGAACAAAGCCGTGGCGGGCAAGCGGCAACCGGTTCGATCGGCGATTTTTTCGAGCACGCTCAGCGCCATGAGAGAGTTGCCGCCCAGCTCGAAAAAGTTGTGCGTCACATCCACGCTGCCAAGCCCGAGCGCTTCGGCCCAGATGTCTGCGATTGTCTTCTCGATCTCATCCCGGGCATCGACGCGTGGGCCCTCCGCGCGCAAAGACATCTGCGCAAGGGCGCGCCGGTCGATCTTGCCGCTGCTGTTGACCGGCAGATCACCGAGCGGTACGAACGCCGACGGGATCATGTAATGCGGCAGGGTTTTGCCGGCGAACGCGCGCAACGCATCGCCATCGACCTGAGCACGCGCGACGAAGTACGCGACGAGACGCGGCTCGATTTTCTCACCGGTTAATCCGTCCTCGGTGCGCAGAACGACGGCGCATTCCTGGACTTCGGGATGGGAGCCGAGGCAAGCTTCGATCTCGCCGATTTCCACGCGATGTCCGCGCAGCTTGATCTGACCGTCGATCCTTCCGAGAAACTGGATGTCGCCGCCCGGCAGGTATCGGGCCAGATCTCCCGTCTTATAGATGCATTCGCCCGCCTCAAACGGATTGGTGACGAAACGGGTACGGGTGAGATCCGCGCGATTCAGATATCCACGCGCCACACCCGCACCGCCCACATGCAGTTCGCCCGGCACGCCTGTTGGTACGGGCTGCATCTCGCGATCGAGAATGTACGTCTGCATATTGGGCAGAGGCCGGCCAATACTGATCACCTGAGAGGCCGGATCGTAACGGAACGCCGTCGCGCAGACGGTGGTTTCCGTTGGGCCGTAGCAGTTAAAGAAGGAGCGCCCGCCGCTCCACTCGCGGGCGAGCGATTCGGGACAATCCTCACCGGCTGAGATTACGGTTTCGAGGTCTGAAAAATCGGACGGATTCAGCGCCCGCAGAAGCGAGGGAGGAAGGGTTACGAAATTGACGCGCTGTTCGCGCAACACGCGCGCGAGCTCCTCCGGGACAAAAGGCGAACCGGATCCGAGACAGAGACAGGCGCCGCTGCCCAGAGCCATCGCGATTTCCCAGACGGAAGCGTCGAACGTGGGAGCGGCGAATTGCAAAACTCGCTGGCCCGGACGCGGATGGAAAAGCGCCTGCTGCGCGCGCGCCAGATTGGCGAGTCCGCGATGCTCGAGCATTGCCCCTTTCGGCTTGCCTGTCGATCCTGATGTATAGATCACGTAAGCCAGATCAGACGGCCGCGCGAGGCACGGCAGACTGGCTTCGGGCGCTGCGTGCGATTCGGCTGAAGACAAGTCCAGCCACTCGACTCGCCGCGCCGCGGGCGGCAGACTGTCGCGATCCCGAGGCGTGCTGATGAGCATCATCGGGTGGGCGTCTTCCATCTGAAATGCGATGCGATCCGCCGGGTGATCCAGAGCCAGCGGCAGGTATGCGGCTCCCGATTTGAGCACCCCCAGGATGGCGGCAATCAGTTCGGGCGATCGCCCGAGCGCAATCGCCACGAGCGCGCCCGGCCCCGCGCCGGACTGGCGCAGAAGGTGCGCAATCTGATTGGCGCGCCGGTCCAGCTGGCCGTAGTCTATTGACAAGGCACGGTAGAGCAATGCCGGCGCTTGCGGATCCCTGGCTGCGTGTTGCTCGAACATTTCGGGGAAGATCAGCGGCTCCGGTTCCGTGCTCAGCGTCCGGCTCCAGCCGGAGAGTATCTGGATCCGTTCGCGTTCGGGCATCACGGGCAGGCTCGCGACAGGGGACTCGGGATCAGCAGCGATACCCCCGGCGAGAGCCGCAAAACGATCGCACATCCGGCGCGCGGTATCTGGCAGGAAAAGGTCTTCGTCGTATTCGAACGCCAGCGAAATTCCGTCGCGGCCGATGGTCGCGGTGAGCGTGAGATCGCATTTCGCGGTACCGAGATCGAGTTCGATGGGCGAGATTTCGATCTCCCCGAATGTGGTCCTGAGCGGCGTCTCTTCCTGCGTGGTGAACGCGACCTGGAACAGCCGCTGATGCGCGGCGCGCGTTCCGCCGGCATGACTGGCAATCACGTCGAAGGGCGCTTCCGCATTGGTAAACGCCTGCGCCGCCGTTTCCCGCAAAGCGCGCACGAGTCCAATGAACCCGGGATTGCCCGAGGTGTCGATTCGTAGGGGCAGGGTGTTGGGAAAAAAGCCGATCATCGGTTCCAGTTCCGCCCGATTCCGGTTGGAAACCGGGCAGCCGACGACGAAATCACTTTGCCCGCTGTGCCGGTTGAGGAATACGGAGTAGGCCGCGAGCAGAACTACGAAAGAAGTTGTGGACTCGTTGCGCGCGATTTCCAGAAGGACATCGGCCACCGGGGTGTCGAGCAAACCGCGCGCAATCGCACCGCGGAAACCGGGGCGCCGCGGCCGCGGCTTGTCGGCGGGCAGCTCGAAAACCGGCGGAGCATCTTTCAAATGCTCGCGCCAGTAGTCGATCTGCGCATTCAACGCGCCACTGCGGAGACGTTCGCGTTGCCACGTCGCATAATCGGCGTACTGTATGGCAAGTTCGGGAAGAGCGGGCCCGGCGCCCTGCTTCAGAGAGGCATAAATCGCGCCGAGTTCGCGGAACAGGATGCCCATGGACCACCCGTCGCAAACGATATGGTGCATGGTGATGACCACGACGTGATCGTCCTTCGCCAGCTCAATGAGAAGGACTCGCAGGAGCGGCCCGCGCGTGAGATCAAACGGCCGCTGCGCTTCCGCGACGGCGGCGGCGCGGAAACCGGAACCTGCGCTGAGATCCGCTGTCGAGAAGGTGATGCCGGCATGGTTGGAGACGATCTGCGCGGGTTCGCCGTCGCGCGCGGCGAACGTGGTACGCAGAATCTCATGCCGGCGCACAATCACTTCGAGCGACTGGCGAAATGCCTCCACGTCGAGCGGCCCCTGCACCCGGAAGCACGTGGGCACATTGTAGACGGGCGATCCGGACGAGATTTGCTCGAGAAACCACAGTCTTTGTTGGCCCGAAGACAGGGGCAGCGGCTCCAGTCCCGCGGCGCGGCGGGGGATGCATGCCCCTCCGGAACCGCTTCGCGTTTTTTCGAGCAGAGACGCGAGGAGCTTTTGCCGCCGGCTGGAGACGGGAGCGGATGCGGTTGCCATTGGCCGATGCTCAGGCTGCGGTCTGGGCGATGACGAGGCTTTCGAGCTCATCGTCGCTCATGTTCGCGGTGCTCAGAATCAACTTTGCCGCCTGCTCGACAGACGCGCGGTTCGATGCGTTCTGTAGCAGGCTGGCCGCGAGGCTGGCGATGGTGGGCGCGCTGAAAATCGCGGCGAGGGGCAATTCAGCTCCGAGATCCTCGCGGATACGCGAAACCAGTTGCAGGGCGAGCAGAGAATGGCCGCCAGCTTCGAAGAAATTCTCGTTCGCGCCGATGCGCTCCACACTCAGAATCTGACGCCACATGCCGGCCAGAACCTCTTCCACATCGTTCGAAGGCGGAGCATAGGACTTCTCCAGCTCCAGCCGCGGCTGATAGTTCTGTTCGAGAGATTGCCGGTCGATCTTGCCGTGCGGAGTGAGCGGCATCTGCTGCAGAACAACCCAGGCCGACGGAATCATGTACGCCGGAAGCTTCGCCTGAAGGGCCTTGCGCAACTCGCGCGTACTCAGCTCCGCTCCGTTGCGCGGAGTGACCCAGGCAATCAGGCGTTTTCTCGAAACCGCGTCTCCGTTGTGTGCGGAGACGGCGAGGACAACGGCCTGATCGATGACGCCGGTTTCGGTGAGCGCCGCTTCTATCTCGCCGGGTTCAATGCGGAAGCCTCTGATCTTGATCTGACGATCGAGGCGGCCCAGATATTCGATGCGCCCATCTTCGAGGAATCGGGCGCGATCTCCCGTGCGATACAAACGTGAACCGCCCGAGCCGGCGAACGGGTCCTCGATGAATTTTTGCGCGGTAAGCTCGGGCCGTCCGAGATATCCGCGAGCAACGCCCGCGCCGCCGATCAATAACTCGCCCGGCACTCCGGCCGGAACGGGTCTCAGCTTTTCGTCCACGATGTACACCCGCACATTGGCGATGGGACGGCCGATGGTGATTCGAGAGTGGCCATCGCATTCTCCCGCCGTGGCGCAGACGGTGGCTTCCGTGGGCCCATACGCGTTGATCATCCTGCGTCCGGCAGACCATCGCCGCGCCAGATCGGGGGGACAGGCCTCACCAGCCACAACCAGCGTGCGGAGCGACGGCAACTCTGCTTCGGGCAGTGTAGCCAGCAGGGAAGGCGGTAAGGTGACCACGTTCACTTCGTTCTCCGCGAGCAGCGTTGCGAGCTCGGTTCCGAGCAGTTGCTCACGCCTGGCCAGCAGGAGCGCGCCTCCGCTGAGCAGGGTGACGAAGATTTCCGAGACGGCGGCGTCGAAGGTCGGCGCGGCAAACTGCAGTACGCAGTCGCCGGGGCCGACCTCGAACAGTCTGGCCTGTGTCAGAGCCAGATTGACCGCGCCGCGATGCTCGACCAGCACGCCTTTGGGCCGTCCGGTCGAGCCAGACGTGTAGATCACGTAGGCAAGATTGGAAGACGTGGCCCCGCTCGATGGCGCCGGACCATGGTCTTCGCGCTCGATTTCATCGAGGTCCAGCACGCCCGGCTCCATCGATTGGGGCAGCATTCCGCGAAACGACGCCTTGCTGATGACGGCCGCGGGCGATGCGTCTTCGAGAAGAAAGGAGATGCGATCCGCAGGCTGATCGACCGCAATGGGCAGCCAGGCCCCGCCTGCTTTGAGGATGCCCAGAATCGCGACGATCATTCCCGGCGATCGATCGAGCGCGATGGCCACCAGCGTTTCCGGTCCCACTCCGCGGCTGCGAAGCGCGGCGGCGACGCGCCCGGCGCGAGTATCGAGTTCCGCGTAGCTGAGCGATTCACCTTCGTACCTGACCGCAATCGCATGAGGCGTTCGCGCTACCTGATCGGCAAACAGCGCATCCAGACATCGATCAGAGGGATAAGGAGCTTCGGTTTGATTCCATTCCCGCACGACGATTGCTTCTTCGGCGGCGGTAATCACTGGCAGTCCGGAAAGGCGACTTTCCGGATTCGCGGCGATGGCTTCGAGCAGCATCTGAAGATGAGACGCCATGCGCTCAGCGGCTGAGAAATCGAACCGGCTCAGGTCGTAATTCAGGCGCAGTTCCAGTTCCTCACCCGGCGCGGCAATCAATGCGAGCGGATAGTTTGTGGTCTCAATGACGCTGATATCGCTGACGCCAAGCGACTGCACGGTGCGGCCGAGACTGCTGGATGGATAGTTCTCGAACACGACGATGCTTTCAAACAGCGGTCTGGTTCGCGCCGCGCCGCTCCACGCGTGAATCGAGGTGAGCCGGCAATGCTCGAACTGCCGCGCCCGGATCTGCTCGGACTGCAGGGCCTCGAGCCATTGCAGAAGGGCCGGATCGCCATCCATCCTGACGCGTACGGGCTGCGTGTTGATAAAGAGCCCGATCATGGATTCCACGCCCTCAAGATCGGCCGGCCTGCCTGAGACGGTGGCGCCAAAAACGACGTCGCTCTCTCCGCTGTGCCGACCGAGGAGCAGCGCCCACGCGCCCTGAATGAGCGTGTTCAGAGTCAGCCGATGTTGCCTTGCCGCACCGGCGAGAGCGGCCGTTGCATCGTGCGAGAGTTTGCGATAGACCTCGCCATGAAGGCGGGTTTGCGATGCGTTTGATTCGCCGGCCGGCGATCCGATCGGTGTAGGGCCCGCAAACCCGGACAACGTCTCGCGCCAGTAGCTTTCGGCGGCCGACTCGTCTCTCGAATCCAGCCAGGCGATGTAGTCGCGATACGGGTGCGGCGCGGGAAGGCGCAGGTCCCGGCCGTGCAGGGATGCTTCCACGAACCCGAAAAACTCGTTCATGAGAAGCGGCAGACTCCAGCCATCGAGAAGAAGATGGTGGTGCGTCCAGACAAAGCGAAAAACTCCGTCGGCCACCTGAAAGACAGTCAGCCGCATCAGCGGCGGCGAGGCCAGGTCGAAACCGGCCGCGCGATCGTCGGAGAGAAACTGACCGAAGGCCGAACCGAAATCCGTATGGTTTCGCCAATCGTGTTCCGCGCAGGGCAGGTCCGCGTCGCGATGCACGATCTGGAGCGGCTGATCGAGCGTTTCCCAAACAAACGACGTGCGCAGCAGGGTATGGCGCTCGATCACCTTGCGCCACGCGGCGCGAAAGGCGTCCAGCAACGGCCGGCCCTCGATGGTACCGATCAGTTGCGTGAGGTAGTCGCCAGCTTCAGGGGCCAGAACCGAATGGAACAGCATGCCCTGCTGCATGGGCGAAAGCGGGTAGATATCCTCCACGTTCTTCATGCTTCTCGAAACCTTTCCTGCGCCGGTTTGGACATCAGGCGCGCGAGTTTCCCGAGCCGGCGGTCATCCAGCTTCGCGAGCGGAAAGTCGGATGCGGTGAGCGTTCCCGCGTCGGGCCGCAGGCAGTGCGCAATGATGGCCCGCAGGTCTTCGATGAAATAGCCCAGAAGCTTCTCGACTGTCGTGCTCTGGTGGATGAACCGGCTGTACACGCAGGTAATGTGAAACCGCCCCCCCAGAACGTTTCCATTGAATTCGAGCAAATTGCGCCGCTCGGAGCGCGGGCTGAGTTCCGGACCCCGGGATTCACCCGCCGGCGAGAACAGACGAGCCTGGCCGAAGGATTGATCGAACTGGCCGAGGTAGTTGAAGCTGACCGCGGGTATGGGAGCGGCCGCGAGTTTCGTCGAGACCGCGTCCGGCCCAAGATAGCGCAGAATGCCGTACCCGGCTCCGTTGCGCGGAACCCGGCGCAGCTGCTCCTTAATGCCGCACACGGCGCGGCCGATATCGCCTCCCTCGGGGAGCGTGAGGCGAACGGGGAAGGCCGATGTGAACCAACCCACCGTGCGTGAAACGTCCGCCCCGGAGGGGAGAGCGTCGCGGCCGTGGGATTCGAGATCGATGAGAAGCTCAGCCTCCCCGGTCCAGCGCCTGAAGGCGCAGGCAAGAGCCGTAAGGAGCACATCGTTGATCTGCGTCCGATACGCTTTCGGGACCTCGCGCAGCAACTGCGTTGTCTCTTCGGGTGTGAGGGCGGCGGCCACACTGGCGCACGACGCGCGTGTGTTCGAGCCCGGCGCCGTTCCATCCAGAGGCAGCGGCGGGCTTGCGGCAGTTGCCATGGATAGCCAGTACCCGGCCTCGGCTTGTGCTTCGGAGGATTGAGCGTATGCGTTGAGCCGCTCACCCCATTTAAGCCATGAGGTGGTCTTGGGAGCCAGCTGGACGACTTGCTGGTGGAGAAGCGCTTCGTATGCGGAATGCAGATCTTCGAGCAGAATACGCCAGGAGACGCCATCGACCACAAGATGGTGAATGACGATGAGAAGCCGCCATCCCTGATCTCCCAGGCAGAAGACCACGGCGCGAAGCAGAGGACCTTGCGCCAGATCAAGACTCGCCTGGGTCTCCGATGCGATTCGTTCCATCGCCATAGTCCGGTCGCCGGGAGTTTGGTTGCCCAGATCGACTGTGACGAGCGAGGCTTCGCCGTCTGGCGCGGCGATCTCCTGCGCCCAGCCGGATGCGGAACGATGAAAGCGGGCGCGCAACGCGTCATGATGATGGAGAATCGCTGCGAAAGCTTCTCTGAGCGCGGACACATCGGGCGCTTGAGTCAAAGTGAGCATCACGGACTGGTTCCAGTGATGCGCGTCAGTCAGTTCCTGTTCGAAGAACCAGCGCTGGACGGGCGTGAGCGCGGCGGCGCCGGTGACGGGCTCCTGCGAAGCCTCAGGCGCGGGCGCGTTTCGCGCAACGGGAGCGAGCGCTGCGATGGTCTGGTTGTCGAAAATTTCCCGGGGAGTGAGATCGAGACCGGCTGCGCGCGCTCTGGCGATGACCTGTATGCTGAGGATCGAATCGCCGCCGATCTCGAAAAAGTTGTCGTGAATCCCGACGCTCGGGAGCCCCAGCACGTCCCGCCAGATCTCGGCCAGTTTTGCTTCCACGTGAGTGCGCGGCGGCGCGCCGCTCTGTTGCGCCGGGGGAGTGGCTGGTTCGGACGCGTGCGTTCCGCGGATCAGATGCCGGCGCTCCAGCGTGGACAAGGGCGGCAATTGGGAGATGCGGGATTCCGGATTGTCCGCGATCCATGCGAACAGATTCTCGAGGTCGCCCGCCAGGCAGCGGATTGTCTCCTCATCAAAGAGATCGGTAAGGTACTGCCACGAGAGAGACAAGCCATCGCTCGATTCCTCAGCTACCAGCGCGAGGTCGAACTTGGCGCAACCGGCATCGATCTCTTCGATTTCGACGGTGAGACCAGGCAGGCGGATCGAAAGATCCGCCGCATTTTCGAGGACCAGCGCGACCTGAAAGAGCGGATTCTGGTTGCGGCTCCGGCCAGGCGCCACTTCGTTCACGAGCATCTCGAACGGGACTTCCTGATGCGCCCAGGCGCCGAGCGCCGTCTCGCGAGCTCTTTGCAACAAGATTGAGAACGTGGGGTCGTCCGAGAGATCGGTACGCAGCGGGAGAGTATTCACGAAAAAGCCAATCAGGCCTTCGAGTTCCGCGCGCGTGCGGCCCGCGACTGGCGATCCCACAATAATGTCCCGCTGACCAGTCAGATTCGCAAGCAGCGCGTTGAATGCGGAAAGCAGGACCATGAACAGCGTGGCGTCGTGCTGCGCGGCCAGCGTCTTTAGTTTCCCCAGCAGAGCCGGCTCGATCCGGCCGCGCCATCTGGCGCCTCGCATTGAACTTTCGGCTTTGGGTGGCCGGTCCGAAGGAATGTCGAGCGTGGGCAATTCGCCCGATAAATGCGTGGTCCACCACGCGAGCTTCGAATCGCGAATGTGCCGCGACTGCGTTTCGCGCTGCCACACCGCGTAGTCTGCATATTGCAGGGGAAGCGGCGCCAGTTCCGATTCGCCGGCGCGCAGGTATTGCCGGTACAAGTCGACAGCTTCGCGGATCAACACGCCGATCGACCATCCATCGCAGACGATGTGGTGCATGACGAGAAGCAGGACATGCTCCTCCGCCCCGAGCTGAATGAGCGTGGCGCGAATCAACGGGCCGGTCGTGAGATCGAACGGGCGCCGGGCTTCTTCATCGGCGAGGCGATGAACCTCGGCTTCCCGCTCTGCTTCAGCAAGGGAATCGAGACTTACCTTTGTGACGAGCAGCGTGCCCGATGGGCGGCAGATTTGTACCGGTGCGCCGTCGCGCAACTCGAAGGTGGTACGAAGCGCGTGATGGCGATTCACAATCGCACAGAGAGCTTGCTCAAGCGCACAAGTGTTGAGGTTCCCTTTGAACCGCAGCATGGCCGGAACGTGATAGAAAGCCGTGCCGGGCATGAGTTGTTCGAGGAACCACACGCGCTGCTGCGACCAGGAAAGGGGCGCCGGCTCGCCTGGATCTTTACGCGGACAAATCGCGGCTGCCTGCTGCACAGTCGCGCAGGAACTCAGATGCACCGCAAGATCGGCGACGGTCTGGTGTTCGAACAAAGCACGCAGGGGAAGCTCAATGCGGAAGAGGTCCCGGACGCGCGAGATGACCTGAGTCGCGAGCAACGAGTGGCCGCCGATGGCGAAGAAATTGTCATCAATCGAAACCGGAGAGCAGCCCAGCAGATCTTGCCAGATGCGGCATAGCTCGCGCTCGGTGGAGTTACGTGGCGCGGCGAACTCGGCCGCCGCGCCGTTCTTCGATTCCCGCGCGGGCAGCAGAGAGCGATCGACTTTCCCGTTGACAGTGACAGCCAGCGACTGCATCTCGACGAATGCCGCGGGAAGCATGTATTCGGGCAGATGCGCAGAGAGAAAAGCGCGCAAATCATTCGACCGAAGGGCGCGACCCGCCGCGGGGATGTAGTAGGATACGAGCCGCTTATCGCCCGCGATGTCTTCGCGAACGATCGTCAGAGTTTGATGAATATCGGGATGCTTCGCGAGAGCCGCATCGATCTCACCAGGTTCGATGCGAAATCCGCGGATTTTCACCTGGTCATCGATGCGGCCAAGAAACTCCAGGGCGCCGTCGCGGCGATAGCGCACCAGATCCCCGGTCCGGTAGAGCCGGGCTTTGGATGACCCGAGCTCGGGCGACGAAGAAAACAAGTCCGGCACGAACTTCTCCCTGTTCAGTTCCGTCCGGTTCAGATATCCGGAAGCTACGCCATCGCCGCCGATATAGAGTTCTCCCGGAACGCCTGTGGGCACGGGCTGGCAGTTCGCATCCAGAACGTAGAACGTCGTGTTTGCGATGGGCCTGCCAATCGGCACGGTTGTCGCGTCATCGGCCAGGTCCCGAAGAAGATGCCATGACGCGAAGGTGGTGGTTTCGGTTGGCCCATAGACGTTGATCAGGCGCGCGGGTTTTCCGCTGCGGAGCACGCGGCGAACGGCGTCCGGGTCTGCCGCTTCGCCTCCGAACAGAAGATTCTTCAATGGGCGAAAACCATCGGGTTGTTCGCGCGCCATGAGATTGAAGAGCGCGGTGGTGACGAACAAAGTGGTGATCTGCTGCCGCTTGAGCGCAGCCGCGAAGCTGGCGGGAACCAGCGCCGTTTCCCTGCTGATGATTACGAGCGAAGCGCCGTTCAGCAGAGCGCCCCAGATCTCGAATGTCGCCGCGTCGAACGAGATGTTCGAGGCCTGGGCGACGCGGTCATCCGGCCCCAGTTGGGCATAATCGGTGTTCCGCACGAGGCGCACGATCGCTCTGTGCGGCACGACAATCCCCTTGGGCCGGCCCGTTGAGCCGGAGGTGAACATCACGTAGGCCGCGTCGTCAGGATGAATGTCCGCGTCACACGCAATTTCAAACTCGTCTGCGAAGTCACCGCAGTCATCCTCCACAGCCATGATTCGTCTGCCGTCCGCACACCCGGCGAGAATCGACGCAACGCCGGCATCAGCCAGCACCATTTCGACGGAAGACTCGTCCAGCATGAGTTGCAGACGCTCCGGCGGATAACTGATATCGAGCGGCACGTAAGCGCAACCAGCCTTGAGAATGCCCAGCGTGGCGGCTATCATCGCAGCCGACCGCCGCATGCACAGACCGACGGAAGACCGCTCCGTTACCCCGTTGCGGCGAAGGCGATTCGCAATACGGCTGGAGATGCAATCCAGTTCCCGATACGTCCAAATGGTTTCGCCGAACTCGACTGCCGCCGCCGTGGGATATTGCCTGGCAATTTCGGTGAAAAGAGCCGGGATCGAAGCCTCGCGAGGGTAATCGGTTCTGGTCTGGTTCCATTCCGTGAGCATCCGGCGCCGTTCCGGATGATTGATAATGGCCAGTTCTGAAAATGGCTGGCGCGGGTTCGCGGCCGCGGCGGCGAGAAGCGTCTCGAAGTTCAGAATCAGAGAGTCGATGGTCGCCGCATCGAACAGCGCGGTATCGTACTCGACCGTGACGCGGAACTCCTGGTTGCCCAGTTCCACTTCCATCGTCAGATCGAATTTCGAGATTCCCTCGGGCGGCTCGAGAAGATTCACAGTTGCGCCCGGAATCCGCAGATCGGCGGAGCCGGTCTCCCGGACGGTAAACATCACCTGGAACAACGGATTCGCATCGAGGTGACGCTCCGGGCGAAGTTCTTCGACGACGCGCTCGAAAGGCAGATCCTGATTTGCGTACGCGGCGAGACACGTTTCCCGCACTCTTGCAACGATGTCGCTGAAGGAGGGATTGCCTTCGAGACGCGTGCGCAGGACCAGCGTGTTCACGAAAAATCCGATCAACGCTTCGGTCTCCGGCTGGTTTCGATTCGCGACAGGCGTTCCCGTCGCGATATCGTTCTGGCCGGTGTAGCGCGCCAGTAACGCCTGAAACGCGGCCAGCAGAATCATGAAGTTTGTGGCGTTCAGTTCGCGGGCGAGCCGGCGCAACTGCTCCGTAAGCGCCGGGGATATGCCCGCCGACCGCCGTGCGCCGCGGAAGCTCTGCACACGCGGGCGCGGCCGATCGGTGGGCAGGTTCAACATCGGCAGATCCGCGAGCTGCGCGCGCCAGTAGTTCATTTGCGAATCGAAACACGAGCTCTCGAGGCGTTCTCGTTGCCATGCCGCGTAATCCGCATACTGGATGGGCAGCGGATTCCAGTCGGGCAACAGCCCCGATGCGCACGCGGCGTATGCGGCGGTCCATTCCCGCAGAAGCACCCCGATGGACCAGCCGTCCGACACGATGTGGTGCATCACGATGGAGAGCACATGCTGCTGATCGCTGAGCCGGAGCAGACGCGCGCGAATCAATGAACCGGATGCGAGATTGAACGGCTGGCGAACATGATCGAGCAGCGCGTTCTGAACTATCGCGGTTTCGCTCTCCGCGGGAATGCCCCGCAAATCGACGACCTCGATCCGTTCACCGGATTTTTCCGCGACCACCTGCACCGGAACGCCCTCACGCGCGATGAATTTTGTTCGCAGCGATTCATGGCGACCGAGGATCCATTCGAAACTCTTTTCGAGCGCTGAGAAGTCGAGCGCGCCTTCAATCCGAAGCGCCAGCGGCAGATGATAAACCACATCGCCCGGCGAGAGCTGGTCGAGTATCCACAAGCGCTGCTGCGCGAAGGAGAGTTGGGCATCGGAGGTGGATGCGCGGCGCGGGATCGCGGGGAGTGTCTCTTCCCGCAGGCTCGCGTCGATACGGGCGGCGAGCGCCACCAGCGTCGAATGTTCGAAGATGCGCCTGACCGGCAGATCGACCTTCATCGTGGTCCGGATGCGTGATGCGAGTTGGGCGGCGAGAAGCGAATGGCCTCCGATGTGAAAGAAATCGTCGTTGCGGCTCACTCGATCGACTCCCAGCGCGGCGCGCCAGAGCTGAGCGAGCAATTCCTCGGTTGGCGAGCGCGGAGGTTCGAAGGGCGCGTGGGAACCGGAAACGCAGGCGGCAGTATCCGGAGCAGGCAAGGCCCGCCGATCGACTTTCCCGTTAGGAGAAAGCGGCAGCCGGTCCAGCGCCGCGAAAGTACCCGGAACCATATAGTCCGGCAAAGAGGCGCGAAGATGCGCGCTCAGCTTCAGGGTGTCGATCGGCTCTTCACCGCTCGCAACTACATAGGCGGCAAGACGCTTTTCGCCCGTTCCATGCTGCAGAGCAACTACAACGCTTTCGCGAACCGACGGGTGCCGGTTCAGAGCAGCTTCGATCTCGCCGAGTTCAATGCGGAAGCCCCGAATCTTTACCTGATGATCGAGGCGGCCGAGGTACTCGATCGCGCCATCCGGCATATAACGGGCGAGATCGCCTGTCCGGTACATCCGCGCGTCCCGAGCATCTCGAAATGGATCGGAAACAAATTTTTCGGCGCTCAGTTGCGGCCGGTTCAAATAACCGACACCGACGTTGACGCCGCCGATCCAGAGTTCTCCGGCAACGCCGACCGGAACCGGATTCATCTTCGAATCCAGCAGATGAATCTGCGTGTTGGCTATGGGGCGGCCAATGGGTACGGTGCTGAGAGAACTGCCGGGGCGGCATTGCCAGTACGTGACGTCTACCGCTGCCTCGGTGGGCCCGTACAGGTTGTGCAGTTCGGCTTTTAGCTTCGTGAAGAAACGTTGTTCGAGTTCGACCGGCAGCGCCTCACCGCTGCAGATGACGCGCCGCAGACTCTCGCAACCTGAAATCAGCGGTTCGTCGATGAAGATCTGCAGCATCGAAGGCACGAAATGCAGGGTAGTGATTTGTTCCTTCGCGATGAGCCGCGCGAGGTATGCGGTATCACGATGCCCGCCCGGGCGCGCCACCACGAGAGTGGCGCCCGTCATCAGAGGCCAGAAGAACTCCCAGACCGACACATCGAAGCTGAAGGGCGTCTTCTGCAAAACCCTGTCGCTGGTGGTGAGCCGGTATTCCTCCTGCATCCAGCAAAGCCGGTTCACGATCCCGCGATGGGTATTGATTGCGCCTTTCGGCCGGCCTGTGGAACCGGAGGTGAAGATCACATAGGCATAGCTTTCCGGCGCGGCGATGGGAACGAGGCGCGCGCCGGGCAACTCGTCGAAAGCTCCGGGTTCATCGACAACGATCACCTTCTCGCCATACGAACGAAACATCTCCCTGAACCGCCGCTGTGTCAGCAGCACCGGGGGATTGGCGTCTTCGAGCATGTGGGCGATCCGGTCGGCGGGATACTCGGGATCGACGGGCACATAAGCTCCTCCAGCCTTGAGAACGGCAACCAGACTCACCACCATTTCGATGGATCGTTCCATCGCGATTCCGACCAGCGTGTTCGGGCCAGTCCCGCGCGCCTGGAGCAGGCAAGCGAGCCTGTTTGCTCTCTCGTCCAGTTCGCGATAGGTCAGCCGCTCGCCCTCGAACACAAGCGCCGTTGCGTCCGGCGCGCGGTCCACCTGTTCTTCGATGAATTCATGCAGACAGCGTTCGAGCGGGTAAGCGCGATCTGTACTGTTCCATTCGCGGATCCGGGCCTTCTCATCCGCCGTCATAAGCGGGAGCAGGCCGACCGGCGTGCCGGGCGCGGAGGCGGCAGCGGCAAGGAGCGTTTCGTAGTGCCCCATCATGCGGTCGATGGTGGCGGCTTCAAAAAGGTCGGAGTTGTATTCGATCGCGATCGTCAGGCGATCACCCGATTCGATGACCTCCAGCATCAGGTCGAATTTCGCCATCCCGCTGTGAGTTTCGAGCATTTCGAATCGCGTGCTGCCCAACGCGTATTCGCGGACCGGGTTCTGACGCAATCCGAATGCAACCTGAAAGAGTGGCGTCCGGTTGAGATCGCGTTCGGGCTGAACGGCCCGAATGACGCGCTCAAACGGCGCTTCCTCATGCGCATACGCCTCCAGACATGTTTGGCGTATGCGCGCCAGAAGAGCGGCGAACGAGAGGTCGCCCGAGCAACTGGTGCGCAGCGCCAGCGTGTTGACGAAGCAGCCGATTACCCCGTGCGTCTCCGGACGCTGCCGTCCAGCCACGGGAGAGCCAACGATAATGTCGTCCTGACCCGTATATCTCGCGAGCAGGGCCTTGAATCCGGTCAGCAGCGTCATGAACGCGGTAGCGTCTTCGCGACGGCTCAGAGCACGGAGTTCACGCACAAGCTCGATGGGCAGATCGCGTTTCCGCAAAGCGCCGCGAGAGGATGGCTCGGCCGAACGCGGGCGATCCGATCGCAGTTCGAGTACGGGCAACTCGCCCGAAAGCCGTTTCCGCCAGTAATCGAGCTGGGTCTCGATTACGTTCTCCCGCGAGGGGTCCTTCTGCCACGCGGCGTAATCGGAATACCGCAGCGGCAATACGGGCAGCGACGGACGAAGACCGCGAGTAAAGGCTTCATACAGCGCCACGACCTCACGCACCAGGATCCCGGCAGACCAGCTGTCCGAAACGATGTGGTGAACATTGAGCAGCAGTATGTGCCGCGTCAGATTCAGCCGCAGTATTTCCGCTCGAAACAGAGGGCCGGATTCCAGATCGAAAGCGCGGCATGCCTGTTCCTGAATGCGGCGGAGAGAGTCCTGTTCGTCCGCCATATCGAGAACCGGGAGCTGGAATGTTGAATTCGGCGCGACACATTGCACAGGTTCACCGTCGATGACGGGAAACACGGTGCGCAACGATTCGTGGCGGCGCAGAAGCTCCGAAAACGATTTCTCGAGCGCCGCGATATCCAGCGGACCGTCAATGCGCACCGCCGACGGCAGGTTGTACTGCGCGCTCGCGGGATCCAGCTGCTGAAGGAACCAGAGCCTTTGTTGCGCATAGGAAAGCGGCGCACGCCCACCCGAATGCGCTCGCGGCTGTATGCGCGAGACCTGATTCTTCGACAACAGCCTGCTGACCATCAGCTGGCGTTTGTTTTCAGCAGACACACTTTCGGCGACAGGAATCGAAATCATCAAAGCTTCTCCAAAACCAATCTGTGAATGTTGTTATGCGGCCAGCGGCGTTGCCAGCAGAGCCGCCGGCAGCTCTACCGAAGGTTCGGCGGACAGGCCGTCGAGCATAGTGAGAATTTCCGAATGCTGCTCGTGAACCTTCTCGAGCAGCGCCTTCGAAAGGTTCTCGATGCTCGCGCCTTTCAGCAGATCGAGCACGGACACCGGAACTCGCAGGTTCATTTCGAGCCTCCCCTTCAGCTCCATCGCCATCATCGAATCGAGCCCCAGCATGCTGAGCGATTCCGAGGCGCCGATTTTCTCGCGGTCCATGCGCAGCACGCGCGCGGCGAGCGACTGCACATGCTCCTCGATGAGCGCAGCGTGTTCCTCGGGCCGGGCGACAAGCAGCGTTTCAAGAAATTCCGCCTGCCGCTCCCGCCCGGGCGTGTCCTCCGGTCCGGTATCGTCAGCAAGATGGGCGAGCATCATGGGCGGCTTCGCCTGAAACTCGAACAATCTTCGCCAGTCGGCGGAGAGCACCGCGGCTTGAGGGCTGTCCTGGGCCATCAGATGCCCGAGGAAGCGCATGCCCTGTTCCGGCGTGATCACGTCCATTCCCCGCTCGGCGTAATGGCCCGCGAGATTGAGGTCAGCAACCATCCCCGTCGCCCAGGGTCCCCAGTTGATGCTGAGGGCGGGCAGCCCCAGAGCGCGCCTGTGATGCGCGAGTGCATCGAGGAACGAATTGGCGGAGGCATAGTTCGCCTGCCCGGTAGCGGCCACGATCGAGCCGATGGAAGAATAAAGCACGAAGAAATCCAGCGGCTTGCCGGCCAGCGCCTGGTGCAGATTGAGCGCCCCGTGAACCTTCGGCCGCATGACCAGACGAAATGCTTCGCTGTCCATTTGAAGCATCAGGCGATCGTCCACCAGCCCCGCCGAGTGCACGACCCCGCGGATGGGCGGATACGCGCTGCGCGAGAAGCTCCCGATGAAATCCTCCACCTGCGTTCGATCGGCGATATCGACCGGAGCGGTCACGACGGTCGCGCCCATGGCTTCGAGATCGCAAATGCCGGCGATCCGGCGCCGCACTTCAGCGTCGAGATCCGGATCGCTCCAGCGCGAGCGCTCCGGAACGGTGGACCTGCCCAGCAGTATGAGTCTTCGCGCCCCCTGCTTCACCATCCATTGCGCAGTGAGCATACCGAGCGCTCCAAAACCGCCGGTCAGCAGGTAAGTGGCATCGGCGCGCAGCCGCACCGGAAGCGCCCGCCCGACGTCCGGTGAATGTGCGAAGCGGATGGCATAGCATTCCTCGCCGCGAAAAGCGATCTGATCTTCCTTCAGGTCAGCTTCGAGAAACGCGCACACACGTTCGATTTCGCTGGCCGGAGCGGCGGGGTCGAGATCGATCATTCCGCCCCACAGGGCCAAATGCTCCTGATGACCCGCTACGCGCCCCAGACCCCAGACGGCGGACTGCAACACCGCGACGGAATCGGACGGAAGCACAAATTGAGAGCCGCGAGTGAGAAGCCAGATGCGGCAGGGGCAGGCGCTCATCGCGGCCGCCTGAAACAGGTGCAGCACGCTGACCGAGCCCATGGTTACCGCGCGATCCAACTCAGCCGGCGCGGCGGAACTGCTCCTGCCCGCGTCCAGATTCCAGCAGTGAATCACTCGTGACACCGGTCGCGGTGAATTCGCAGCCAGATCGGCAAACAGCCTGTCCAGATGTTCCGGAGCGTTGGGATCGATTGTGTACCCGCCATCCGCGATTGAGTAATCCACACCCGGCGTGACCACGTCTACCTGAGCGCCGGATTTTTCGAGTTGATGAACGAGCCTCGGGCCGAATCCGGTTTCATCCTGAAACACCAGCCAGCGTTCGCTTTCCGCGCGCCGCTCCGGAACCGGTTCAATCGCGACAGGCACCCAGTTTACGCCGTAGAGTGAGCGCTGCAGTTGTTCGTGGCTCATAGCGCCATCGGCGCGGTCGAGAGTCTTCACCTCGAAGCCTTCGATGGCCACAGCAACCTCCCCGAGCGAATCGCAAAGAAAAATCGTCCCTTTGGCCCCGGCCGAATCCCTGTGGTCCAGACGCGCCCAGGCCATCATCGAACCCGAAGGCGGTGTTCGCAGAACAACTCGATCGATTCCTGTCGGCAGATATGTTTTCGATTCGACGCGCGAAGGATCGCGGAAAGGATCGGTGGCCACCAGAACCTGAAAGCATGCATCGAGAACGGTTGGATGAAGCCGATACCCGGGCTCGCCGAGGTCGAGGTCGTCAAACCAGGCGAGGGCCTCCGAGTCGCCAATCGCGATTCTCGAAATCTTCCGGAAAGCGGGCCCGTAATGGAAACCCTGCTGCTCAAACTGCGCATAGCATTCCGCGGCGGAGAGCCGCGTTTTGCAGCGTGAATCGATTTCTGAAAGTCCGATGTTTGGCGCGGGGCTCGCGGAGGCATGCGCCAGCCGTCCGCTCGCATTTCGCACCCACGCCGAATTGCCGGAGCTGTGGACATCGAATGTACCGCTTTCCGGATCCAGCGAGATCTGCGCTTTTGCGTAATCATCCTCTTTAAGGAACAAGGCGCGTTCGAACCGGATGTCTTCCACGGCGTGGATTGCCCGGCCGAATACTTCCTGCCCGGCAGCCATCGCCATCTCCACGTAACCCGCGCCGGGAAATACGGCGGCGCCCTGGAGCGCGTGATCGGGCAGCCACGGCAGGACTCCGGGATTCATCTCCGTCTCCCACGCGGGCCGCGCCGTATTCATGCGACAACCGAGCAGCGGATGCCTGGGCTTGCCGATGCGATCTTCCATCGATTCCTGAGATTCAGACCAGTAACGCTCGCGCTGCCATGGGTAACCAGGCAGCCTGACGAAGCGCGCGGACGAGTCGCGGAAAGCTTCCCAGCGCACCGGCATGCCGGCGCAATACAACGAAGCGAGCGAGCTGAGCATGGTGGACCGCTCGTCCGCTCCTCGCCGCAGTGAACAAAGCGTGCTGGCTTTCGCCCCCGTTGCGGACAGGCATTCCCCGATCGAGGACGCCAGCACCGGATGCGGACCGACTTCGAGAAAACAGTTGTAGCCGTCCGACGCAAGAGCGTCGATCGCGCGCCGGAATTCCACCGGCTCCCGAACGTTTTGCCACCAGTAGTGGGCGTCGAACTCTGTTCCATCCACACGGCCGCCCGTGACCGTGGAATAGAGAGGAACGGTTGCCTTGCCGGGTGAAAGCGTGGAGAGCACACTGAGCAGTTCTTCCCGGAGCGGGTCCATTTGCGCACTGTGATACGCGACATCGACGCGCAATGCACGATGGAAAATCCCTGCTTCGGCGAGGCGCGCAGCCAGTCCTTCCATCGCGCCTGGATCTCCCGATACGGTAGTGGAGGACGGGCTGTTGATCGCGGCGATGGAAAGCCGGCCCTCAAACGGCTCCAGCCACTCCCGAACCTGCGGGGCAGGTAGTCCCACCGCCATCATGGCCCCGGCGCCCGCGGTAGTCTGCTGGAGCCGGCTGCGATGAAAGCTCACGCGAATGGCATCCTCAAGACTCAGCGCGCCCGAGATATAGGCGGAGCTGACCTCGCCCACGCTGTGCCCCACCACCGCGTCTGGCTCGATTCCCCAGGATTTCCACAGAGCCGCGAGCGCGATTTGTATGGCGAAGTTCGCCGTCTGGGCAATCTGCGGCTCGGCCATCCTGGACCGCGCTTCCTCCGCCATCATTTCGGCGGTCAGTGACCACTCCGCTTCTTTACGGAAAAACGGATCGCATTGCAGGATCGTTTCGCGAAAGACAGGCTCGCTCGCGAAGAGCTGCCTTCCCATTGCCCACCATTGCGGACCCATGCCCGTGCAGACGAACACCAGGCGCGGCCGCGCCGCCGCGGTTCCGGCGGCCACGGTATTGAGAGATTCGCCACGCAGATAAGCGTCGAGCGCCGTTACCAGTTCCTGGCTTGAAGCCGCCACCACGCCAAGGCGATGATCGTGATGACTGCGGCGGAACGCGGCGGTGGAGAACATGTCCGCGAAGCGCACTCCGCGTTCCTTTGCATTCGTTGCGAACTCCCGCAGAGATCCCGCGAACGCGTCCAGCGCCTCCCTGCTTCGCGCCGAAAGCGGGAAAACTACCGCCCTTTCCGTCGCTGCGGCGTCGAACGGCGCGTTGATCGCTTCCGCTCGAACGTCAGCATCGTCCGGAGAAACTCCCTCCACGATCACGTGCGCATTGGAGCCTCCGAAGCCGAATGAATTCA
>DAIDJK010000392.1 GCA_027450225.1 Bryobacterales bacterium
TGACAGTCGCACGGAACGTTCGCTCGTCCGGGATATTCTAAAGCCGGCTTACCTGCGTTCGTCTACGCGCTCGCGCCGCTTTTGTGTGAGTATCTCCCGCACCGCGTAAATCCGGCGGTTCTGGGATTCGAAGTAAGTTCGGATCAGCAGTTCGCCGATCAGCCCCGTGCTGAACATCATCAGCCCCGCCATCAGCAGCAGTGACCCGGCAATCAGCATCGGCCCGTGCTCCTGAATAATGTCGAGACGCCAGAACAGCTTCACGATCAGGCAGTAGCCAAGCAGCAGACTGCCCAGTCCGGTTCCGGCAAGTCCGATGGCGCCGAAAAAGTGCATCGGCCGGGTGAAGTACTTGAGGAGAAAACGAATCGTGAGAATGTCGAACAGAACGCGGAACGTCCTGCTCAGCCCGTAATGCGAATTGCCCGAGGCGCGCGGCGTATTCTGGATCGGCACCTCGGCCACCCGTGCGCCATAGAAGCTGGCCAGCGCGGGAATGAAGCGATGCAGTTCGCCGTAGAGGTGGACATCTTTGAGAACTTCCGAGCGATAGGCCTTGAAGGTGGTGCCAAAGTCCCGCAGGTCCACGCCCGATGCCTTCGACATCAGCCAGTTTGCGATGCGCGACGGAATCTTCCGGGTGAGCGGATTATCCACGCGCTCCTTGCGCCACCCGCTCGCGATATCGAAGCCCTCTTCGATCTTCTGCAGCAGCGCAGGAATGTCTTCGGGAGCATGCTGCAGATCGCCGTCCATCGCGATGATCACGCGACCCTTCGCTTCGTGGAAACCAGCCGAGAGCGCCGCTGTCTGACCGAAATTGCGCCGCAGCCGGACAACCTTCAGGCGGTGATCCGTCTGCACCAGATTGGCCAGCAGTTCATAGCTGCGGTCGGTCGATGCGTCGTCGATGAAAATGATTTCGTACGACCGCCCAATGCCGAACAGCACGGACGTAAGGCGGTCATAAAGAGGAAGAATGGAATGCTCCTCATTATGAATAGGTACGACAATAGACAGCGACAACACGCCCCCCATTCTATCCGCTTAAATAACTAAGATGCGCTGAAAAATGAAGGGGTTGCCGGAATTATGGGGAATTTTCAGCGCGCCAGCAGGAAGGCGCAGATCAGGCCGGCCGCGATGCTCGATGCCAGCCAGTCCAGCAGAATGCCGACGATGGCGCCGCGGTGCACTTCCATAAACACCAGCATCGCGAGACCCATCGGCAGCGCGATTGCCCCCCACGCGCCCGCGCCGAACACAACGCCCATGCCGATCCAGTTGTCGACGTTGAACCGGCCGATGCCGCCCACCAGACCAAAGAACGCCGCGAAAGCGAAACCGAACAGGACATCGTTCACCCCGATCCCAAGCAGCGTCCGCCGCAAGGACGGATTCTTCCAGGTTGCCGGAGTCCGCCCCTGAAATCTGTGAAACAGCCAGCCGGTGAAAAGCCAGCCCATCACGATGGCGGCAACCGAGGAAAGCGCGCCTGCCAGGAGGATCCGCATACGTCCTGATTATGCGGGCTGCTAGTGTTCGTGGTCGCGCCAGTGTTCCTTCAGTGCTCCGAGCGATCGTTCCTTCGCGCCCATCGCATGTTCCAGTTCCTGGTCCATGCGGTCGACCCAGGGCAGATCGTGCCGCTCCAGCGCACGAACCTGCTCCTTGCTCAATTCAGAGATATGTTCGAGGTGCTTTTCAACGTCGTCGAACAGCCGCTTGCAGTGATCGCATTCGCCTGACATCGGCTGAGTTGAGGCGATTGGAATGCCAGGTTCATGACACGGCGGTATCTGGAGCGCCGTGACGCGTGACGAACAGAACGGTCGGGGCTTTTTACCGCGGCATGTTGTACATGAACTTCATCTGCAACACCACGCGATCGCCTTTGAACTGAGGCGGCAGGGCAGGCAGGGGATTCGATGCGCTGATGGCGGCCACTGCCGCTTCGTTCAGCGGGCGCGAGCCGGTTTCCGAAATGAAGACGATCTTCGTTACCGCGCCCTGTTTCGCGATGCCGAACATCAGCGCGACTTCACCGCGGGCCCCGAGCCGCGCCACTTCGGGATAAACCGCGTACCAGTTGCGCCGGATGGCCGCGATCACCTGCACCAGCCAGGGGCGGAAATCGACGCCCATCGGATCGCTCTTCAGTTCGAGGCTCGAGCGCGGTCTGCCCGCCGAAGGCGGCAGGTTCAGGCCCACGCCGGAGCCGCCTTCATCGGCTCCGATATCGCCGACGCTTTGCTGTCCTGACGGCGCGGTCTGCGTGAGATTGCGAATGGCTTCCTGCACACCCGCTCCGGGCACCTGTATCGCGCCGGTCGGTTTCACCGGCCCGGAAGGCGCCTGGCCGGCATCTTCCAGCGTCAGTTTCGGGTTCTGATTCTGCGGCGGGGGCGGCGGAAGCTGATTCAGCCGGGCCATCTGGCTCTGATCCGGCGCTGCCGGCCCTTGAATCTTCGGCGGCTCCACGATCTGCGGCTTCGGGGTATTGTTGCGCGTGACCTGTTGCGGCGGGGGCGGCGCGAACTGTCTGGGCACTGGAGCGGTCTGTTTTGCGGCCGGCGCCGGTGAAGGCGATTTCAAAGCCGGGCGCGGCGCGATCGCCTCCACGGAGAGCTCTTTGGTCGGCGGAGCCTTGTTCGGCGCCTTCTGCGTGAGGTCCCGGGGCGTGTAAAGCGGCGTCACGATCGGCGTGAAAATCTCTTCCGGCTGCCTGTATTCTTTGGTTTCGAACGTAGTCACGCTCAGCCAGAGGATCAGCGCAATATGCGCGGCCACAGACCCGGCTACGGCGACGCGCCAGCGCGACAGATCCGCCGCGCGATCCGTCGACAGCAGGAAGTTGGGCTCGGTTTCCGTGGCAGACGCCCCGGTTGAATGGGCGGCGTGAGACCGCTCTAAGGTTTCCATCCTGAAGCGAGCGTCCGGGACACTACGCCTGAGTGCTCCTCGATTCTAGCAAGTACTGCGGACGCTGTTTCCAGTGTTCGACGCGCAACCGGGCCATTGAGTTTCGGCTGCCTTCGGGTTTCCACGCTTTCGAGAAATGCCTCCAGCTGAAGCTGGAGCGGTTCGGCGGCAGCGACCTGCATCTGTTCCGTGGCGATGCCCTGCGGTCCGCCGACCGAAATCACCGCGCCGGACTGCTTCGCGTAGTCGATTGAGATGTACTGGCGGGGCTGGAAAAGGCGCAGCTTGCGGATCTTCTCGGTGGAAACGCGGCTCGCGGTGAGATTGGCGATGCAGCCGTCGGAAAATTCGAGCCGCACGTTGGCGATATCCACCTTGGGAGAAAGGATGGAGATTCCAGCCGCGCGAATATCCTTCAATTCGCCTTTCGCGAGGGAAAGGACGATGTCGAGGTCGTGGATCATCAGATCGAGCACCACATCCACATCGAGGCTGCGGAAGGTGAAGACGCTCATGCGATGGATTTCGAAAAAGAGCGGCAGCGTGGCGATGCGCTCGAGTTCGAGCACTACCGGGTTGAAGCGTTCCAGATGGCCGACCTGCAGAATGCGGCCGTTCCGTTCCGCGCTTTCGATCAGCCGATCGGCTTCGGCGACGGTGGAAGCAATCGGCTTCTCGACCAGCACATCCACTCCGGCGTCGAGCAGCGCGCAGCCGATTTCGGCGTGGAATTTCGTTGGCACGGCGACAATGGCGGCGTCGATTTTGCCGATCACTTCGCGAATGCCGGATGCGGCTTTCGCGCCGAATTCCTCGGCGACCGACTGTGCGCGGGCGGGGTCGGTATCCACGACGAATTCCAGCTTCGAGCGCTGGAGCCGGGCGGCGACGCGGGCGTGGTTCTTGCCGAATGCGCCCACCCCCACGACGGCGACGCGGATCATTCGGCGGGCTCCAGCCCCTCGATGGCCAGGTTTGCGGCGTTGGCTTTTGACAGCATTTCGTCCTT
>DAIDJK010000393.1 GCA_027450225.1 Bryobacterales bacterium
GAAAGGTCGATGCCGCCGGTGACGATAACGGGCGTGAGCGCGAGCGACAACAGACCGAGTTCGACGCCGAGGCGCACGATCTCAAACGCATTCGAGGCGGAGAAGAAGTTCGGCCCGGTGAGCGAGAAGATGAGGACCTCAAGCGCGATGAGTCCGGCAAGCGCGCGTTCGCTTCCGGCGCGGTTTTCAACCAGCATTTTTCGCCAGCGCGGGAGTGGGAACGCGGGATGCCGCGGCGCGTTCGAGGACGATGGCGCCGAGAATGATGGCGCCCTGAATCGCCTTCTCCCAGAACGCGTTCACGCCCAGGAACGTGAGTGACGGCGCGATAACGGCGAGGACGCCGGCGCCCAGCAGCGTACCCCAAAGCGATCCCCTGCCCCCGGTGATGGAAGCGCCCCCGATGACGACGGCCGAAATGACTTTGAGTTCGAGGCCCATCCCGGTATTGCTCTGGATTTCAGAGAAACGAATGGAATCGAGCAGCGCGGCGACGCCGGTGAGCGCGCCCATGGCGATGAACACGCCGAACGATACGACTTTGACTGGAATGCCCGCGAGGCGGGCCGATTCGCGGCTGGAGCCGATGGCATAGACGGCGCGCCCGGCCTGCACATGGCGCAGCATCCACGCGAAGACGGCGAACACGACGGCGGCGGAGGAGACGATGACGGCTTCGCCGGCGCCCTGCCCCAGGCCCATCCACTGAAACTGCGGGGGCAGCCCCTGCACCCACGCGCCCTGCGTGATCCAGCGGAGCAATTCCCGCCAGAAGGCCATGGTGGCGAGAGTGGCAACGATGGACGGCACGCGGGTCCAGACCACAAGGGCGCCGTTGACGGCGCCGAATCCGGCGCCTGCCAGCACGGTGAGAAGAGCAGCGAAGATGAGCGGCATGCCGGCTCTGGCGAGCGTGGCCGCAAGCACGCTGGCGACAGCGAATTGCGAGCCGACCGAGACATCGATCTCACCGGCCAGGATGACGAGCGTCATACCCGTGGCGACGATCAGCGATGGCGCGTTGGTGACCGCCATATCGCGAAGGTTTTCCGGCGCGAAGAAGGCCGGCGCCCGCAACGCGAGCAGCAGGATGAGCGCGGCGAAGAATACCGCTATGGCAATGGCGCGCTGTTTCATTGCCCGAGACTCAGCGCGAGAATCTTCTCCGGCGTGGCGTCCTTGCGATCGACGATGGCGCGCAGTTCGCCCAATCGCATGACGCCGATGCGATCGCTCATGCCGATGATTTCGGCCAGTTCGGAGGAGATCATGAGAATTGCCATGCCATTCGCCGCGAGATCGCACATGATGCGGTAGCATTCGGCCTTGGCGCCGACGTCGATGCCCTGCGTGGGTTCATCGAGGATCAGGACGCGTGGCGCGGTGGCGAGCCACCGCGAGATGGCGACCTTCTGCTGATTGCCGCCGGAAAGCGAAGACGCCGGATCGTCTATGGAATCGGCCTTGATGCCGAGGCGTTCCCGCCAGTCCGAAGCGATCGAGCGCTCGCGAGCAAAATCGAGGAGCGTTCCGCGAGAGATGCGGTCGAGAATGGCGAGAGTGGAGTTGGCGCGAATGGGCATGTCGCCGATGGCGCCGTGGCGGCGGCGGTCTTCCGGAACGCAGGCGATGCCGGCTGCGATCGCTTCGCGCGGCGAACGGACGCGCAATTGGCGCCCGCACACGCGAATGGCTCCGGAGGGTTCGGGGGTGAGTCCGAAGATGGTTTCGGCGAGTTCGGTGCGGCCGGCGCCGACGAGTCCGGCGAGCCCGAAGATTTCGCCGGCCCGCACCGTAAAGCTGACGCCGCGGACGGATGCGAGTTCGAGAACCGGCTCGCCCAGGGGAACTTCGCGCACCGGAAAAACAGTGGAGACTTCGCGGCCCGCCATCAGGCGGATGAGTTCGGCGCTGCTGGTGTCAGCGGCATCGCGGGTATCGATGCACTGGCCGTCCCGCAGGACGGTGATGCGGTCCGCGATGCGAGCCAGCTCGTCCAGCCGGTGCGAGATATAGATGATGCCGGCGCCCTGGGAACGCAGGCGAAGAAGAATGGCGAAGAGGCGTTCGGTTTCCCGCTCGGTGAGCGAAGCGGTTGGCTCATCGAGAATCAGCACGCGCGCGTTGCCGCCCAGAGCCTTGGCGATTTCGACGATCTGCTGCTCCGGCATGCTGAGCGAACCGGCTTCGCGGCGGGGATCGATCTCCGCGCCGACGGATTCGAGCAGACGGCGGGCGGCGCGTTGCCGCTCGCGCCAGTTCACCTTTCGAAGAAGACTGGCGGACTCACTGGCAAGCGCGATATTCTCCGCCACCGTGAGCGAGGGGAAAGTGGCCGGCTGCTGATGGATAGTGGCGATGCCGAGTTCACGAGCGCGGCGGGGCGAGTTGTGTAAAAGAGGCTCGCCATCGAGGGACAGGAAGCCGGAATCCGGCTGCACGGCTCCGGCGAGGATTCGGATGAGAGTACTTTTGCCGGCGCCGTTCTCGCCCACCAGCACGTGCACTTCACCCTGTCGTAAATCAAACGAAACATTGCGGAGCGCGCGCACGCCGCCGTAGCTTTTTTCGATGTTTCGGGCTTCCAGCAGCAATCAGGCGCGATTATATCGGGCGATGGAGTATTAAATGGCATTCATCGTGCCAACCATTAACGCGAGGTCTTATGAAGAACATTTACACGAAGATTGCGATGGCGTTCCTGGCCGTTGGCATGGTGGTGGGCGCATCCGCTCAAACCGTGGGGCAGGATATGAAGAACGCGGGTACGGACACGAAGAACGCGGCCAAAGATACCGGCAAAGGCATCAAGCGAGGCGCCGTAAAAACCGGCCACGCCATCAAGCACGGCACGAAGAAGGGCGTTCACAAAACGGCGCGGGCGACGGCGAACGGCGCGGATAAGCTGGAACAGAAAACTCAGTAGAAACTTACAGGTTCAGCCCGCCATCCACCAGCAGATGCTGGCCGGTGATGTAGTTGTCGGGCTCCAGAAAAAATGCGGCGGCGCGAGCGATATCGGCCGCCGCACCCCACCTCGGTATTGAGCCTTCGTTGAGAAACCTGTCGTATTTGCCGGATTGAATGCTCACCGCCGCCATGCCGGCGTTCATCACGCCCGGGCTGACGATGTTGACGCGAATTTCTCCGGGTCCCCGATTCTCTTTCGCCAGAATGCGCGCAGCGTGGACCAGGGCTGCTTTGGCCCCGGCGTAGATGGTGGAATTGGGGAACAGTCCCACGGTCTGCATGGTGGCGATAAGGACGATGGAGCCGGAAACTCCCGCCGCTTTCATGCGCGCCGCGGCTTCGCGCGCGAGCAGAATCGGTCCGGTGTAGTTGACGGCAAGCGACTGATCCCAGTCCTTCGCGGCGCGGGCCGCAATGCCTGTGAAGACGACGAGGCCGTAAAGCGATCCGGCGGCGTCGAGCAACCGGGTCCGATCGGCTTCCTGCGTAAGGTCCGCCTGCGCGAGACGGGCGATGCCGCTCAGTTGTTCGGCTCGCGTGCGATCGTGCGCGTAACTCACGATCAGTTTCGCGCCCTGGCCTGCGAGCAGGCGCGCCGTTTCGGCTCCGAGTCCCCCGGCGCCGCCGGCGAGGATGATTTCGAGATCACGCAGCATAAGACCGGACGCGGCGATTACGCAGCCGCAGGGGCGGACTCCTCGACGGCGGCCGTGTTCCGCCCCACAGCAACGTATCCGGCGCAAAGAATCACAAGAAACATGGTCAGCACTTCGGTGTCTCCCAGGTTGTGTTCGAAGACGCCGCTTACCGCCGTGCCGATGATACAGGCCATGGCGGCGTGCAGGATGAAGCGCTCATCGGTTCGCCGGCGTCCGGAGCGGTAAAGAGCGCGGGCGAAATCGAAGGCCGCGAGAGCGAGCGCCGCCACGATGAACAGCGCCGCCGGAATGCCGCGCTCGGCCGCGTACTGGATGTAGAAATTGTGCAGGTGCCCGTACCAGCCTTCGGGCAGCGGACGCGGGATATCGGACGGCACGTAGCGATAGAAGACGCGCGCATCGCTTACCTCTTCCGGGCCGACGCCGACGATGGGATGCGCCTTGATCATCTCCCAGCCGGTTCGCCAGCAGACGATGCGATGTTCATTCGAATCGGTCTGCTTCTTCGGATGAACGATCGAGATGGCGCGCTCCTGAAGCGGTTTGGGAGCGAACAAGAGACCGACGACGACGATCACGGGCATCGCCGCTGCTGCCCACTTGTTCCAGGCCCACAGCAGATAGAACATGGCCGCGAGGGAGGCAATCCAGACGGAGCGCGTGTCGCTCAGGACCAGCGCGAGGCCGACGGCGGCGGCGCAGGGAACGGCGATCCACAGGCGCTTACGGACATCGGGCGCGAACAGCACGAAGGCCAAGAGGAAAAGCAGGATGAACATTTCCTGGCCGGAGAACGTCATCCAGTGGCTCATGAAGCCGCGAATGCGGTCGGCGATGTAGTACGTATAAAAGTCACGGTGCTCGGCGCGGGCGCCCAGAACGTCGCGCCAGAACTGGATGAGGCCGCGGCCGGCCGTGGCTGTGCCGATCGCCATCCAGCCGAGCGCCACCCATTTCACCTGCGGCAATGTTCTGAAGACGGAGAACGCCACCAGCAGCATCAGGTAGACGAACATCTTCCTTATCTGAATCGTGCCGCGCGCGGGGTCCGGCGAGAATACAAGCGAGACGAAGGTCCAGAGCAGAAATCCGGCAATCGGAATCGCCACGCGCGGCCATCGCATGGGCACATCGGAGAGCAGCAGAAACCCGAGCGCAAGCGCGAGCAGAATCTGAGAAACGGCGATCGAGACGAGAGTCGCCATGGCGGAGGCGAAGGTGAGCCAGAGCGCGATTCTGCCCGCGGTATGAGAAGCGGCCAACCGCCAGTATCGCAATTGCGGGACACACGGACCGGCGCCGTTCCGGACGTCATTCCTGGCCGGCCCGAATAGCGGCCCTTGCTCCACGTTGGCCTGACCGAGTAACCTCACTGTTTGCGTCCATTTCCCAACCGTCCCACCGCGCGCCGGGGCGCTGAACTCAGAGCGAGGCTTCCCCGTTGAATCTCACCTCCGTCGATTACGCCATTCTCGTCCTTTACTTCGCCTTTGTTATCGGGATCGGATGGAAGCTCCGAAAATCGGTCACTTCGTCCGGCGAATTCCTCACGGCGGGGCATTCGGTCCCGGTGTGGATTACCAGCCTGGCCTTCCTTGCGGCGAACCTGGGAGCGCAGGAAGTGGTTGGCATGTGCGCGTCCGGGGCGAAGTACGGGATCATGACGTCCCACTTTTACTGGATTGGCGCAGTGCCGGCGATGCTTTTCGTGGGAGTGTTCATGATGCCGTTCTATTACGGCAGCCGCGCACGGTCCGTGCCCGAATACCTGAAACTCCGGTTCGACGAGAAGACGCGCGGCCTGAACGCCATCACATTCGCGGTGATGACGCTGTTTTCGTCCGGCATTTCCATGTACGCGTTGGCGAAAATGTTCAACCTGGTGCTGGGCTGGAATTTCAACAGCTCCATCCTGCTCTCGGCGGCGATCGTTCTGGCGTACACCTATCTCGGCGGACTCACCAGCGCGATCTATAACGAAGTGCTGCAATTCTTTCTGATTGTGCTCGGCTTCTCGCCACTGGCGATCCTGTCGGTTGCGCGCGCGGGCGGCTGGAGCGGAATCGAGCACCGGCTCGCGCCCACCATGACGCACGCATGGCGGTATGTGGGCCACGCGAACGAAAATCCGATGGGCGTGGAGGCGTTCGGACTGGTCGCCGGCCTCGGCTTCGTGCTGTCATTCGGCTACTGGTGCACGGACTTCCTGGTGGTGCAACGCGCGATGGCGGCCAACTCGATGTCCGCCGCGCGCCGCACGCCGCTGCTTGCCGCCTTCCCGAAGATGATCATGCCGTTCATTGTGATCATGCCGGGAATCGCGGCCATTGCGCTCACGAAAATGGGCTCCGGCTATTCGCTGCCACTCAAAGGCAACGGCTACGATTACGACCAGGCCCTCACCACGCTGATGGCTCAGTTCTATCCGAGCGGCATGTTGGGCGTGGGTCTTACGGCGCTGATGGCGTCGTTCATGTCCGGAATGGCGGGCAACGTAACGGCGTTCAATACGGTGTTCACCTACGACATCTATCAAAGCTACATACGCCCCGATGCATCCGATGAGCATTACCTGACGGTGGGCCGCATTACAACCGTGGTGGGCGTGGCGCTGTCGATCGCAACGGCCTTTCTGGCTACCCAGTTCAACGACATCATGGATTTTCTCCAGCTTGTGTTCGGGTTCGTGAATGCGCCGCTGTTCGCCACGTTCCTGCTCGGCATGTTCTGGAAGCGGACCACGGGCCACGGCGCATTCTGGGGGCTGATCTCCGGTACGCTTGCGGCTGCCTTCACATGGATGCTGACGGTGGCTGAAGGCAAGGGCGGCACGATCGCCAACCTGCACGATTTTCCATCGCAGATGGCGCAGAATTTCTGGATTGCGCTGTTCGCGTGGTCTACGTGCATGGTGGTCACCATCGCGATCAGTCTGGCGACGAGGCCACACCCGGAATCACAGCTGCGGGGACTGGTCTACGGCCTGACTGAAGTGCCGCGCGAACAAGGCGTAAGCTGGTATCGGCGGCCTGTTCCGCTGGCGATCATTGTGGCCATTGCTCTCGTGTTCCTGAATCTGCTGTTCCGATAACGATGCTCGATCTGAGACTGCCATCCGGAATATTCTTCGCGCTGACGGGCGCGATTCTGATTATTTACTCGATCGCCGCGCCGGGATTGCGCGCCCCGATGACACCCGCCAACGTGAACCTGTACGCAGGACTCGTAATGTTCGTCTTCGGCGCATTTCTGCTCGCGCTTGCGGGACGGAGCCGCCGGGCATGAACGCGTCCCGGACTTTCCGGGCTCCAGGCCGCGTCAATCTGATCGGGGAACACACCGATTACAATCTCGGTTTCGTTCTCCCGATCGCGCTCAATCTCGCCACGTACATCGAAACATCGCCGTCGCCGGACGGCCGGCTGCGCCTGTTCTCGGAGCAGCATCGCGATCACCGGGCATTTGTCATCAGCGAGATCCCCTCGCTTCCGCGCTCGAAGCACTGGACGGACTACGTGATCGGCGTGGCCCGCGAACTGATGGCCCGGGGCATTCGGATCGAGCCGCTCTCGCTCAATATTCGCAGCGAGGTGCCGGAAGGGTCCGGGCTCAGTTCTTCGGCCGCGCTGGAGGTAGCATCGGCGTTCGCGCTGTTGCAGGGCCGGCAACTGGAGCGCCTCGAAATCGCCAGACTGTGCCAGCGCGCGGAAATCGATTTCGTCGGGATGCCGTGCGGAATCATGGATCAGTTCGTCTCCGTGTTCGGCAGGGAGCACGCAGCCATTGAGATCGACTGCCGCAGCCTCGAATACAAGACGGTCGAAATCCCTGAAGATGTGGCCATCATCGCGGTGAATTCGATGGTGAAACATGAACTGGGCGCCTCCGCCTACCGCAACCGGGTGGAGGAGTGCGCGATCGCGGTGGACGCGATTCGCAGGCGTTTCCCCGGCGTTCACTCGCTGCGGGACGCCAATCCTGCTCAGGTGGAAAAAACGCCCATGCCGCGACTGGTGATGCGGCGCGCGCGCCATGTGGTAACCGAGAACGCGCGGGTGGAGTTATTCGTTCACGCGGCCGCGCGTGGCGATCTCAGCCGGATGGGAGAACTCTTCGTCGAATCGCATCGCAGCATGCAGCACGATTACGAAATCACCTGCGACGAAGTCGATTTTCTCGTGGACAGCGCCGTCGGCATTCGGGGCTGCTATGGCGCGCGAATGACCGGTGGCGGCTTCGGGGGCTGTACGGTCAATCTGGTCGCGCCTGAGGAGACGGATCGCTTTCAGGACTCCATACGCTCTCTTTACAAAGAGCGCTTCCGGATTGACCCCGCAATTTTTCGCTGTGTTCCCGCCGCCGGCGCGGCGGAAATCCGGAACCCGGCACTTTCGGGAGCCGGACTTAGTAGTGACGCTCACGAAAAATAGTTTTGATACATTTCCCCTGTCCGGGGCACTACCTGGTCAAATACCACGAATGCTCCTCCCGGGGCGGACGGCAGTACAAGCTCGCCCCGGTGTTCCCAACCACTATTTCTGCGCCTGTTCGCTGGTGGCGTCAGGGTCGTATCGCGTCAGAACGGGCGGCGTCTCGTCCGGTTTCACCAGCCAGAATTTTCTGTCCTTGTAGTAATCCATCAGTTTCCGGTTTTCCGACGGCCCAAGATCAATTGCCCAGATGACCGGCGAACGATCGATATCGGCATCGTCATGAATCCACTCCTGCAGAGTGTGCTGCGCGCCGTAGCGGACAAACACGAGGTCCTTGCCGCCCGCGGCCGCCAGCGTATGCGCGACTTGCAAACGGCCCAGCTCATCGCCGTAATTGATGAAGTCCCAGCTCTCGTAATCGTCCAGCGCTTCGAGCAGAGGGTCGTTGCCGAAAAGATGAACCCCGTACCACAGGGCGAACTGGGCGGCGCAGAGCACCAGAAGCAGGAGGGCGGCGTCGCGGCCGACCTGGATACCCCGGAATCTCAGCGTGGAAATGCGCCGCAGTCCTTCTATCGACATCAGCACGAACACGCACGTCAAAGCCGCAATGTAGTGCTGGTAAAAGTACGGATAGATGTTGGTCCAGAGGCTGAAGAGGCACCCGCATATGGCAAGCCACGCGAAACGCCACTGCCGCAGCGAGGGCAGGAAGAAGAACAAGGCGATATAGAGCGGAGCTTCGAAGAAGAATTTATAGTCCGAGATTCGGTCCGCATAGCGATCGAAAAATGTGCCAACCGTTTCCGGATCGTCCCCATGGGTATCTTTCTGCGCCTTGTAATCGAGCTCCTGTTCCTGCGTCAGTTTTCGATGCGGAACGGGCATCTTCTGGAAGGTAAAAGTACTCGGGATGCCGTATTGGTATCGGCTGAGCATGTCAGGAAGTTCGGTAAAACTGCCGGTTACGGCTCGGTTATGCAGCAGCGTGAACCCTGCCGCCGAGAGGACGAAGGCCGCGACGATCATCGCGGTTCGCGGCAGATGCGCGCGCACCTCGCGGTCGCGCAATGCCACAGCCGCATAGATCGCCACGCATAGATCGAGGACAATCGATTCGAAGGGACGCGAGAGCATCTGCATGGCGAGTCCGAGCCCCAGCAGGACCGCATCGCGCGTTCGATGGCGTTTTACCAGGCGCGGGAGCGCGCCGAAAACCATGCACCCCGCGCATCCCGAGACTGCCCCGCCCCAGTAGCAGTTCATCCAGTGGTTCAGCGGCCCGAATTCCATTACGGCGAGGATTCCCCCCGCAAGCGCCCAATGCGGCGTGGTCCAGGCGCGCAGCATCCAGTACACAAGTGCGCACAGCAGACCCACCATGATCGCGACGCCCGCCCAGGGAAGACCGAAGATCAGTTCCCCGAAAGCGAGCACGAACCCCTGGGCGGGCGGAAAAATCGAGCTGTAAGAAGGTTCCTGCAACACGAAAACACACTCGAAAAATTTGCGCATCGGGTGCATCGGGTTGGCGAGCCGGAAGTGCGCGAATGTGTCTCCGAGCAGCAGGTAACTGAAGTCGTCGGAGACATTTCCGAAGGGAATGGGATCCAGCCGCAGCAGCAGCAGCCGCAGGAGAATCGGCGCGGCGGCCAGCGCCAGCATGGTGGCCCACGGACGGCGGGTGAGGCGCGGCATCAGCGGTCGCGCATATTTAACAAAAAGGAGTACGAGAACGAAAAAGAGGGCCAGACCGAACTCGGCGAAATCGGCGAGCCCAAATCCGGCGGGATTCTGCAGAGGCAGGAGAAAACGCGAAAGACGCACCAGGGACATCGGAGCCGGCTCTTCAGAAGGAAGCCAGCTCCATTGTCACAAGTGCGTCCGCGATGTTAGTTTGTGAAGCCGCTAGACGGCCCGGCGCCCAGCGATGAATGCGATCAGCCAGATCACCAGAAACACGACAAACAAAATTTTCGCAATACCAGCCGCCGCTCCGGCAATGCCTGCAAACCCAAAGATGGCGGCGATGATCGCGATGATCAGGAATATAAGTGACCAATGCAACATATTGTTCTTCTCTCCTCGGGCGAACGGCCCGACTCACCTGAAGGCAATTAGGGCGCCGCGAGTCGCGCCACTCCCAAGTTAGGGGAATAGAATCGCCGGCTGGGCGATCGCGACACTCTCATCAGGCGAATCTCCGGCGCCGGGCTGCGATAATGCCCGCAGTGCCCACGTTGACGCCGATACTGGTCGCCGAAGAGATCGAAGCCTGCGCGGACTTCTGGTCGACCCGGCTGGGATACGCAAAGACGGTCGAGATTCCGCATGGCGGGCGGCTCGGCTTCGTGATCCTCGAAAAAGATGGCGCGGAGATTATGTATGAATCGCCCGCCGTTCTTGCCACGGACCTTCCGCAGCTGGCCGGACTCGGTACGCGAGCGCTTCTGTATGTGGAGGTTGAAAATCTGGAGGAGATCGAATCCGCGATGGCCGGTCTCGAGCCGGTCGTCCCCATGCGCCAGACATCGTATGGCGCGGCCGAACTGGCCTACGCCGATCCGGCAGGCAACGTGATCATCTTTTCGATGAACGCCGGGTATTGAATCCGTCGCCGCTGATCACTCGTACCGCAGCGCTTCCACCGGATCGAGACTGGCCGCTTTCACCGCCGGCCACACTCCGAAAAACAGACCGATCGCCATCGACACGGTGAAAGCCGTAATCACTGCCCAGCTCGGCACGCTGGTCTTGATGGAGGGCACCAGCGCGCCCACCAGCAGTGTGATCGCCACGGCGACCAGGATTCCCGCAATGCCACCCACGCCGGTGAGCGCCATCGCTTCGGCAATGAACTGCGCCACGATATCGAACCGGCGCGCGCCCAGAGCCTTCCGCACGCCGATCTCGCGCGTGCGTTCGGTGACGCTCACCAGCATGATATTCATCACCCCGATACCGCCTACCAGCAGGCCCAGCGCTGAGATGGCGATCGCGATCAGTCCGATGAGCCCGGTGATCTGGTCGAACTGCTGAATAATCTGGTCCGGCGTGGAAATGGAGAAATCGTCCGGCTGTCCGGCGGGGACGCGGCGCGCCTTGCGAAGAATGTCTTCCACTTCCTCATAAGCATCCTTGCGCTTGCCCGGCCACGCCTTCGCCGTGATCATGTACCTGTTGACGCCGGGATATCGCGCTTCGGCGGTTTCCAGAGGCAACGTAATCTGCGAATCGGCGCCGTTCTCCCCGAAGAACCCGCCTTTGGCCTTCGCCTCGACGCCGACCACGGTAAATTCCGCGCCATCCAGCATGAACGTGCGCCCCACCGCGTTTCCATCGGGGAAAAGCGCCTGCGCGATGTTATATCCGAGCACGGCCACGTGCATGCGGCGCGCATTCTCTTCCGCCGTGAAGTAACGGCCCTGATCGAACTCCCTGGGCGAAAGGTCGATCGCATTCGCCTCAGTGCCGACGATCGAGAGGCTGTCGGTTTCAAAGCCCGGCACCTTCGCGGTAATCACGCTGCCGCTGGGCGCCGGCGGGATGAAGATGGCGACGGAAACCTCCTGCACGTCCGTCGCCCAGCGCTGGATAATGTCGGCGTATTCCTTCTTGATCGGACGCCGCTTACGTTCCTTGAGTTGTTCGAAACCCTGGCCCGGATCGCCGCTGGTCTTGAAAACGAAAATGTTGTCGGGGCCGAGTTCGTCGAAAAACGTCACCACCCCGGCCCGAAGACCGGTGAGAAGCGAGGAAACCGTCACCACCGTGGTGATGCCGATGACGATGCCAAGGATCGTAAGGCCGGAGCGGAAACGATGGGTCCAGACAGCGTCCATCGCCATCCGAATGTTTTCTTTCGGCAATATGTTCACGTCTCGGCCCTCATGGCGGTAATCGGATCGAGTTTCGATGCCTTCGATGCCGGATACCAGCCGCTGACCATGCCCACCGCGGCCGACACGCCGACCGAGAGAATCACGTAAAAAGGCGTCACCCGCAACGTCACTCCGAACGCGGCCGTCAGCACCGTCGTCAGTATGGCGCCGAGCGCGACTCCGATCGCGCCGCCCGCCGAGGCAAGAATCACGGCCTCGGTGAGTATCTGCAGCATGATGTCGAACCTGCGGGCGCCGAGCGACTTGCGGATGCCGATCTCGCGCGTTCGCTCCGTCACGCTCACCAGCATGATGTTCATGATGACGATGCCGCCCACCACCAGCGAAATCAGCGTTACGGGCACCACTACCGCCGCCACCATGGCCAGCATACTGTCGATGAAGCCACGAATCGCGTCCGGAGTGAGGAAATCGAATCGATCTTTCGAACCCGGCAACTGGTGAAACCGCGACCGCATCGCAACCCGCGTCAGATCGAGCGATTGCTGCATGGAAAGGCCGCTGAGCTGTTTCGGGCGGCCGAAAATCGCGATCGAATTCGACGTGCCGAAAATGCGATTAAAAGCCGTGATCGGAATATAGGCCGAATTATCCTGGCTGCGGCCGAAAGCCGAGCCGAGTTTTTCCTGCACGCCCACTACGGTGAACTCAATACCCTGAATGCGGAACGTCTTTCCAAGGGGAGAGCCTTCCGGGAAGAAACTCGTCTTCAGATCGTCGCCGATCACCGCCACGCGGGATGAGTTCTGCTCCTCGGTGGGCGTGAAAAACCGGCCGTCCACAACGGTGATGTCGCGGATGTCCTGCATATCCGCCGAAACGCCGAGGATGGAGGTATCCTCGAGCGTCGCGTTGTCGCGCTTGGTGTCCGCAGTGCTCTGGCGGTAGGGGCTGTAGAGAATCGAATCCCCGTTTACCGACTTCAGATACCGTTCATCGGCAAGGCGGAGCTGGCGGTTGTACTTGAGCTTGTCGAAGTATTGGGTGCGCGTGAGATTCCCGGTCGCCGCCACCTGCGCCAGCAAAAACGATTCGCTGCCGAACGCTTTCGCCGTGCTCTGTTCGGCGTAGAGCCCAAGCCCGTCGATCGCGGACCCGACAAGAAT
>DAIDJK010000394.1 GCA_027450225.1 Bryobacterales bacterium
GATGCGGCTCTATCCGGACTTGTTCCGGCCGGCGAACTTCATCACGGAATCCATCCGCAATATCGGGACGGCGCTGCTGATCGGCGCGGCGCTGGTGTCGATCGTGCTGTTCCTGTTTCTGTTCAACTTTCGCGTGGCGGCGATCTCACTAACGGCGATTCCGCTCTCGCTGCTGATCGCGGTGATCATTCTGCAGCGCTTCGGGGTGAGCCTGAATACGCTGACGCTGGGAGGACTGGCGATCGCGATCGGCGAAGTGGTGGACGACGCGATCATCGACGCGGAGAATATTTTCCGGCGTCTGCGCGAGGCGCCGGCGGGACTGGGGCCCCGCGAGACGTTCCGGATTGTCCGCGACGCGTCAGTGGAAGTGCGCAGCGCCGTGGTGTACGCGACGTTCGTGGTGGCGCTGGTATTTCTGCCGGTGATTGCGATGTCCGGCGTGCAGGGCAGGCTGTTCGCGCCGCTGGCGTGGACGTATATTCTGGCGATTCTCGCGTCGCTTCTGGTGGCGCTGACGGTGACGCCCGCGATGTGCTTCGCGCTGCTGCCGCGCGTGACGGACAAGGCGAGCGAACCGCACTTTGTGGCGCGCATGAAGGTGTTGTACGGGAAGCTGATCGGGCGGTTGATCGGGCGAACGCCGTTGATCATCGCGGCGGTGGCGGTGCTTTGCATAGCGGCGGCGGCGACGCTGCCGTTCATGGGCGGCGAATTTCTGCCGGAGATGCGCGAAGGACATTTCATCGTGCACATGAACCTGCTGCCGGGTACGTCGCTGCCGGAGACGATTCGCGTGGGCCGGCTGGTGACGCGGGAGTTGCTGCGGAATCCGAATGTGCGGATGGTGTCGCAGCAGATCGGGCGGGCGGAGCTTTCCGACGATACGCCGGGCGTGCATTCGAGCGAGATTCACATCGATCTGAAGCCCGGGACGACGGAAGATCCGGACCAGACGGAAGTGAATCTGCGGAATGCGGTGGCGGCAGTGCCGGGTCCGGCGGTTTCGATCAATCCTTTCCTGACGGAGCGGATGGATGAGATTATCGGGGGCGACACGGCGCAGGTGGTGATCAACGTCTTCGGGGACGATCTCGATGTTCTGGACCGCGCGGCGGCGGAGATTGCGCGGCGAGTGGGCGGGATACGAGGGGCCGCGGATGTGCGGGTGGAGTCGCCGCCGGGAACGCCCGAGGTGGCGATTCGGCTGAGGCCGGAAAGAATGCGGCAGTTCGGATTTCAGCCTGCTGTCCTGCTGGACGACATCCAGACGGCGTATGAGGGAACGGAAGCCGGGCAGATCTACGACAACCAGCGCGTGTTTGGCGTGGACGTGCTGCTCGACCGGGCATCGCGCCGGAATGTGAGTTCAATTGGCGGTCTGATGGTGCGGAACAGCGAAGGGCTGCGGCTGCCGCTGCGCGAAGTGGCGGAGATTCAGCCGACCTCCGGCCGCTACGATATCGCGCATGAAGGAACGCGGAGAAGGCAGGTGATCGGCTGCAACGTAGCGGGCCGCGATCTCAGTTCCTTCGTAGCGGAGACCCGGAGGGTAGTGAACTCCGTGAAACTGCCACCGGGCAGTTACATTACTGTAGGCGGAGCATCCGAAGCGCGGGCGGCGGCGCAGCGCGAGATCGGCGGGTATTCGGCGGTGGCGGGGGCGGGTATTCTGATCATCCTTTCGCTGGTTGTGCGTAACTATCGCAACCTGCTGCTGGTGCTGGCAAACCTTCCTTTCGCGCTGGCGGGCGGCGTAGCGGCGGTGTGGCTGACGGGCGGCGACCTTTCGGTAGGATCGCTGGTAGGCTTTGTGACGCTGTTTGGAATCACGATGCGGAATTCCATCATGATGATTTCGCACTTCGAGCATCTGGTGCATTACGAAGGCGAAACGTGGAACCTGCACGCCGCGGTGCGAGGCGCTTCCGAACGGCTGACGCCCGTGCTGATGACGGCGATCGTGACGGGACTGGGGCTGATGCCGCTGGCTTTGGGAAGCGAAGCGGCGGGGCGGGAGATAGAAGGTCCTATGGCGATCGTGATTCTGGGCGGGCTGCTGACTTCTACGATGCTGAACCTGCTTGTACTACCTGTGCTGGCGCTAAGATACGGGGCGTTCCACAAGGAAGCAGAGCTGGCCTGAACAGCCAAAGCTAAGCGTGGGCGTAGACCTTCGCTTCCCAGGCAAACAAGGGCTCGCGCGCGATCCACTGGGGCGACACCTGCCGGTTCTGTGAAATCTCACGCCACGTGAATTGATCGCGGCCGGGCCAGTTGGGCACGACGTATTCGGCGAGGCCGTTAAACGGATCTTCGGTCTGGAAGTCAGAGAAGTTGGCGACTACGATAACGGGATTCTCGTCACTGCCGCGCTGCCATGCCATGATGCGGCGGCCGGGGGTGAAGTCCATGTGCAGCCACTTCGTATCGTTCACTCCGAGCGCGGGATGAGTGGTGCGGAGCGCGATGAGACGCTGCACGTGTTCGAGCACGCGACGGCGCCAGTCGTTATCTGCGCCTTCGAGGCGGGCGAAATCGACGGGATCGATCTGCTTGCCGCTCTGGTTGGTGACGTTTCCGCGGATGTTGAAAAGATCGTTCTCATCGGCGAACTCATCACCGGCGAGAATCATCGGCACGCCTACCGAGGTGAGCAGGCAGGCGAAGGCGAGTTTCACGCGCCTTTCGATTTCGGAGTTGCGGCGCGCCTTTTCGTCGTTCGACATGGAATCGTCGATCGGGAACTGGTAGCGGAACATGGTGGCGATGCGTTCCTTGTGCATGCCTTCGACATCATGCGAGCCGATGTAATTGACGGCTTCAGAGCCATCCCGGAATCCGAACCAGCGGCAATCGACCATCTTCTTGACTGTCCATTCGAAGGTGGATTCACTGCCGGTGTTCTGGCCGGCAACGGCCGACCGAAGGTACTCGCGGAACTTATCGTTCCAGAGTGAGGTGATGCGGCCCTGGCGAATGATGTCGAGCGGCTCCTGCAACTCCTCGCCGATCATGAGGAAGCGCGCATCGGCGTCCGCGGCGGACATGCCCTGTGCGGCGCAGCGGGCGCGGAAATTCTCGCGGGCGTAACTGGTGAGGCTGCCGAGGAAGTCCCAGTTGGCGACGGTCTCGACGCTGTCGACGCGAAAGCCGTCAACGTGGAAATCGCGCATCCAGCGTTCCTGCGCGAGGAAATGCAGGTGACGCGCGGGAGGGAAATCGGCATCCTTTCCGGTGAGGGGATCGTAGGTGTTGGTCTTCTTTACATACCGCCAGAGCGTGCTGCCGTAGTTGTTGCGCGCCTCGCCGGGGCGCGAAGTCCAGGCATCGGGATCGTCGGGCGGGTGGCTGGGATCGAAGGCGATATGGAAATCGTCGAAATCGATGCGCTCGTAGGGGCCGCTGCGGGCAAAGCCCATGACAACGTCGTCGATGAGTCTTATGCTGATGCCGTGACAGGCATCGGATAGCCCGCGGAGGTCCGCATTGGTGGTGGACCAGGAGTTGAACTCGGGGGCGCCGAGTTCGTAGTCCGGCGAGAAGACGTGCGATGTGCCGTAACCCCATTGCCGCTCGTAGAAGCTGTCGCGCATGGGAAGGAGTTCAAGAGCGTTGATGCCCAGTTCGGCGATGTGGGCGTGCCCTGGGGCCGCGGCCTGGAGATCGCTGAAATTCGGGGATGACGCGTTCTTGTCCAGCATGGCGATGACATCCCGAAAGGTTCCTACGCCGCGCTCGGAACCGCCGCGCGGCTCGCGAGTCCAGGCGGTGGGCAGTTCGTAGATGACAGTGAAATTGTTGGGCGCGATGTTACGAGGATCCGCGGGCGAAGGCGGCGCGACCGGATTGCCCTCGACATCACACGGAACCAGCTGGCCGCCGGAGAACCTGATGACGGACGCAGGCTGCTCACCGTTGGTTTCCGTGAGCCGCCAGTCTACGGCGAAGGCGAACGGATCGGTAACGCAGACGCGGGAGCCGCCTTCGGCGCCCGGCTTGGTATCTTCAACCTCGAACCAGTAGTGATAAGTCTCGCCATCCACCAGACCACAGGCGGCGGGATCGGCCTGCCACAACCCCAGAACGCCGGTTGCGGGCTGCAGCGGAATGGCGCGCCTGCAGCACATCGAGGCCGGCGCTCCGGGCTGAAACTTCCCGACGATCAGGTTTGGCGCGCTCTGGCGAGGCGCCCAAAGTACGAACAGCTTCGATTTGCGGTCGAGAAGATCCTGGTCCACGTGTTTCTCCGTAGTTCGATCGTTTTACCAGCCCGAAGGGAGCAGCATGAGGCCGCTCCCTTCGGAACCGGACGTTATGGGGCAAGCACAAAAGCAACCGCAGCCGAGGCGTCGTACTGAGATTGTCTCGACCAGCCGTTGGTGGCGGTGGCGGCGACGTAGAGGTATTCGCCGAATGCCGCGATGTTGCAGGAGCCGAGCAGAGTGGATGCCGGACTCTTGATGGGCGACGCCGCCGGCACCGGTCCTCCGACGCCGACGATCTGGTTCACGCCTTTGACAACCTGGAACGAGTATGTCGCGAAGTTACCCGGTTGCGTGGCGATGAGATCCATCTCGACCGGCAGCGCGGTTACTCCTGTGTAATGGAGCAGGCCGCAATTCGGATCGGCCGCCTTGCCGTTCAGGGTAGGCGTGGACAAGGCAGCGGCGCAAGGTCTGTTGTCGACGTAGATGGTGACGAAGTTACTCGTCTCGACAAGAGCTCCGCCAGCGTTGATGAATTCGACATCGATGGTGTGCAGACCCGTGGGGAGGTTGGTGGAATCGGTAAGCGTGCCCAGCGCGGGATGAAGCCACAGGAGCAGATCGCTTACAGGCCGGACCGGATAGTATCCGGGCTGGCCGTTGATGACCTGCGGCGACATGGTTTCAGTCACGTAGGTTACGCCATTCCACTTGTCATCCGTCCAGGTGTCCATGCGAACGCTTCCGTCTATTTTGATCCGATACCAGGCTGCGCCATCGTTGGCGGCGCGCTGGTGATTGACCATCAGGGGAAGCGTGCCCGCGAAAGGCGCATTCTTTACGGGGAAATGCGCGCCGGGATCTGAGGACGTGTCGGCCAGACCCGAGGAGAGGATGTCCGTGTACGGGATGAAGCCGATCTGCATCAGCAGCGGGCCGGTGGGCTGGAAGGGAACCAGATCGATCGAATCAATTTCCTGATCGCAGCAGACCAGCAGGCGCGACGATCCAGCGACGGCAACGCTCGAAGGACGGAAGGCAACGGAGCCCACAACGCTCGAGGTTCCGCCCACGACGTCGATGCGCGTGACGCGATTGGCGGGGTCGCGCTCGGCAACGAACAGAGATGTTCCGGAAGAATCGGCCCAGGTGAGGAAGAATGGCGCAGTGAGGCCGGCGACGATGGTCTGTCTTGTTCCGTCACTCAGCCGGAAGCGGCTGATGCGTCCTTTGTCGGGCCCGGTGGTCTGCTCGCTG
Organism: Bryobacterales bacterium; assembly: GCA_027450225.1. Lineage (GTDB taxonomy): Bacteria > Acidobacteriota > Terriglobia > Bryobacterales > Bryobacteraceae > BOG-234. The sequence goes on from DAIDJK010000394.1 coordinate 5,466, forward strand.
ATATAGGCATACTGCAGGTCCGGACTGAGAACGAGACCGACGGCGAAGTTGAGATTGGAGAGAATCGCGGATTTGGAGCCGTTGGTGAGGTCGATTTTCCAGAGCCGGCCGGCGGGAGCGTATTCAACGACGTAAGCCGCATGGTGGGCTTCATCGAGAGCGATCTGCTGCGGGGCGACCATTCCGGATACCACGAAGGTGGCCGCCGATCGATTTGCGCTGGCCAACGAAACCTTTACAAAGTCTCCGGTTCGTTCCGTGATGTAGGCGTGGCTTTGATCCGTGCTTATCTTCACATCTTCCGGCGTTGTGTATCCAACGCCAAGGACCGTGTAGGCGGAAGCAAGCTTATAAGTTACCCACTGGATCTGAAGATTGTAGCCATAGGCTGTTACGAGAACCTTGGCGAGGTTGCCCTGACGCGTTTTAACCGCGAATACGTCTCCGGGAACCAGCTTGTTGGTGGAATTATTGTTCCCCGGTATAGGAGTGGACGTATAGGGCAGGAGCTGGAGATTGTTCGCGGTGAGCGCGGCGAAATTGACTTTGCCGAGGTTGATTATACCGGCTCCGTTCTGAGGCACCATCTGCCGCAGAACTGCTGTTTGCTGATCCCACCAGATATCAGCGTTGGCGCTCACGCCGCCCTGAATACCGGTTTCGAGATCGAAGGTGTAAGTGCCCTTCAGTACGGTAGCGCCGGATGAGACTATCGTGGAGGGGTTGAACAGATTCAACGCGGAAAGCTTGCCAGCCGAGTATTCGACGAAAACAAGCTGATTCTGAGCGGCGCGGAAGTCCGAGCCGATTGCGGCGCCGAGACTACCAGCCAGGTCGCTGGCTCTGGCCGAAATTGTTGATGCAGGCGTTTCCAGCAGTGTAGACACGATAATGCTCCTTCATGCTTCTTAGCGAAGCGTTCGGGACTTTGAAGCCAGAAGTTATTCCGTCGGCTTTTCGATCCCACAGGAAGATGCACTGGCGCAACCGAATAAAGTTTCTGGGGGATAGCGTCTCTCAATCGTTGGAAATTCAGGCGTTGCGGGCGCCGCGCTGCGAGGCGAGTTGGGCACTCGCGGAAAATCCTGAGCGATATAACTCAAAATTCAGCGTCACAAGACGACGGAAGGCTTGAGAAAGACCGTCTGTGCTTTTCACAAACACCGCGACATTTCTCTGTAAGCTCTTGACAGGCAGCGGCGAAGAGCACCGCATGCGGCGTGATCCGCTTCCCCTGGTTTGTGGATTGCGCTGGTTCGAGCCGGAGGTGACTTATGGGAACCAAACCAGTAGCTCTTCAGGAGCAGGTGATTATTTTCGTAGGAGGTACGAACGACGCGCCGGGATTCAAGATCGTATCGGACGGGCACGGCGGATTCAAGATCGTGCCGATTCCGGGATGGGACCCGGAGAAGTTCGGTGAACTCGGGGCCGCGCTGAAGGTAATTTCGGCTGCGGCGCACATCAGACACACTGAAGCGTCTCAGGCGATTGTGACTGCGGCGACGAAGCTGGCGACGGCCACCATGACGCAACTGCACGCGGGAGTGGCGGGCCAGAGCACGGTGGTGGTGGTCGCGTCCTGAGCTGGGCCGCATGCGGCGCCGCCCTGCCAAAGGCCTGAGCCGAGGCGACAACCTGGTTGTGGCGCACGGAGGATGATGGGCCATGACGAGGGTATCGCCGGTTCCGATTGCTGCCGGAACTGGTTCAGGCAAGGAGGCCGGCAGGCTGCGGCGCCGCGACCTGGGCGTGGTGAGGGCGGCGGCGCGGTAGAATTCCCCCGAGCCGCTGCGCATGCCCTACACCGAATATCCGCCCGCCGCCGCGTTGCAGGGCAGGCTGAAATGCTTCTGGAGCATTGTTGACGAACCGAGCGACGAGGTTCAGGAAGTGTGGCCGGACGGCTGCGTCGAGTTGATATTCCACCCGGGAAACATATTCATCGTGGAAGCGGACGGCGCGAGCCGGCGCTTGCCGCCCGTGGCGGTGATCGGCCTGCAAAGCGGCGTGATGCGGGCGCGCGCGGAAGGCGAGGTCAGGCTGTTCGGCGCGAGGATGCTGCCATTACAGGCGGCAGTATGGGAAGCGGTGGAGCTTGAGGCGCTTCGGCGGGAGATCGATCCGCTGCTGATGGCCGGAGCTTTCGAGCGAGCGGCTGGCGTGGTGGGGAACTGGCTGCTCCGGCAGCCGGCGCTCGACAGCAGCGCGACCGGAGCGCTGCGGACGCTTTACGCGAAAGCAGGCAACGTGAGGGTGGCGGAGCTGGCGGCGAAAGCGGGCGTGTCCCCAAGACAGCTCGAGCGCAATTTCTCGAAGGAGCTGGGAATCTCGCCGAAGACTCTTGCCAGAGTGGTGCGGTTCGCCGAAAGCTGGTCGCAACTGCTGCGGCGGCCGGATTTGTCGCTGGCCGGCCTCGCGCTCGAACTCGGCTACAGTGACCAGGCGCATTTCAGCCACGAATTCAGTGCCTTCGGGCAACGATCGCCGCGGGAGTTCCGGCGAACATTTGGCAATTCGTGAGGAAGTCGGCTTTTTACAAGACCGGCAGGATTCCCCCATCCTAACCTGACAGGCGGAGGGAATTTGAAATGATTCGGCTGGGCAGCGTCAATCTGATTTCGAAAGACATTCGCGCTTTAGAGCGGTTCTATGTGGAAATACTGGGGCTGGCGGTGGACGAGGAACGGTCCAACCGGCCCTCTTTTCTGCTGCTGCGCGCGGAGAACTGCATGATCATCCTGCAGGAAGGAAGCGCAGACGGGAATGCTTCGGGCGCGGAACTCGGCTTTGAAGTGCCCGATGTGAACGCCATGAAGGAACGGCTGGGCGACCGGGGCTCCGCACAGGAGATGGGATGGGGAGACGCGATCGAGACCGCCGACCCGGACGGAACGCGGCTGAATCTGTACCGGCTGAAATCGTGAGATTGGTGGACGGAATGGGATTCGAACCCACGACCCCCGCGTTGCGAACGCGGTGCTCTCCCAGCTGAGCTATCCGCCCACTTCGGAATCCGCCACGAAGCGTGGCGGGCAACTAAAATATTAGCAAATGCACGGCATCGAGCCCGACCCGGCGCTTCTCGACCGCATGCGACGCGAGTGGGACGAACGCGCGCGCGAAAACGCCCGGTACTACGTCAACACGGCGAACGAAGACTGGACCGACGCCGATTTCTTCGAATCCGGCCGGCGCAACGTGGCCGAACAGATCCTCTCGGACATGGGCAACATCTGCCAGGGCAGGGACCCGAAGCAGATGACCGTGCTCGAAATCGGCTGCGGGGTGGGACGGATTACGCGGGCGCTGGCTGAAGTATTCGGCAAAGTGTACGCGGTGGATGTTTCGGGCGAAATGGTGGCGCGCGCTCAGCAGGCGCTGGGTGACGTACCGAACGTGGTGATCCGGCAGAACAACGGGACCGATTTGACGGTCCTCGGCGATATTCGGGTGGATTTCGCCTTCTCGTACATCGTGTTTCAGCACATCCCGAGCCGGGAGGTGATTCGGAATTACGTGGCGGAGGTTTATCGCCTGCTGCGGCCTGGCGGACTGTTCAAATTCCAGGTTCAGGGCTGCTGCGAGGTGGAGAGCACGCCCGAGAACACGTGGCTGGGAGTTCCTTTTTCCGATGAAGACGCGGTCCGGATGGCTGAGGAATGTGGCTTCGAGCCTCGCCACCGGATCGGCGCCGGCATGGAATCGTTCTGGTTATGGTTCTTCAAGCCGCGAAGCTTTTTCAGCAGACTACGACGGCGCTTTGTCACGCGGCTCCGAAGGGCGCGCGCCTCGCTTTCCGGCCCAATAGCGCTTCATGCGCTCGGACACCTGCTTCCGCGCCGCCGCGTCCATTGACTTCCGTCCACGGCGTTTCGGAGGAAACCCGGGATCATCGCCGGATTCGATTATCTGCTCGAGGGAAGTAATTATCCGGTCGAGCTTGTTTCGCTCTTCGACGAGTTCGCGAATGATCTTATATAAATCCGTCATCGGACTTGAGTTGTCAGGCGGAATTTTGAATACCGCCTGACAACCACAATGCGAATTATCGGATAAATATCGGCCAGCGCAAAACAGGATGGTACCCGTAGTACCGGGCAACAAAGAAGCCTATTACCAGGAGACTTACCAGTACAATCAAGGTCCATCGGATGAACGTACCCCATGGGAACCTGCGTTTTTCGCGCCGCAGCACCAGGATGTAACTGGCGAAGATGCCGAGATAGAACAAAATGATCATCGGCGTGGCGAATAAGGCAAGGTTGAACACATCGCCCGTGGGAGTGATGATGGCGGCGAGCGTAACTATACCCAGGATCGCGTACCTGCTATGCCGTACCAGAAAGGCGGGGCTTACGACGCGAATGAGGGTCAGCAGGAAGAGCAGGACCGGGATCTCGAAGATGACGCCGACGCCGAGCATGACGTCAACAAACAGGTCGTAGTATTCGTTGACATTGACGGCGGGATCGATTCCCTGTCCGATTCCGAGGCCCATGAGGAACTCGAGGCCGTAGCGGAAAGCGACGAAATAGGCGAACATGCCGCCCAGGATGAAAAGGCCGGCGCTCGAAATCACAAAAGGCGCGGCGAGGCGGCGCTCGCGTTTGTACAGACCGGGCGCGATGAAGGCCCAGACCTGATAGAGAATCCACGGGGAGGCGATGAAGATGGCGCAGAGGATGGGCAGTTTCATCCAGATGATCTGGAAGGTGTCCATCGGCGAAATCAGCTTCAGGGTGGGCGGGTTGACGTGGAGGTTCCGCAGCGCGGTGACGGCCGGCTGCTCGACCACGCTCCAGAGCTGATTGGAGAAGATCAGGCTGCCGAAGAACGCGATGCCGACGCCGCCGAGGGCCAGCAGGATGCGCTTGCGAAGCTCCTCGAGGTGTTCGAGGAAGCTCATCCGCGCCATTCCTTCTTCTTCGTCGCCCGGTTCATCGGGCGGATCCGGAGGTTTGGGCGGGGAGCCAGTACCGCCGCTCTTCGCAACCGGTACAGGCGGAGGCGGCGGGGCCGGCGGAGTGATTACGGTTCCCGAGACGGGCGTTCCCGGCTGGGACCACTCGTCGGAATAGCCGACGTGCGGGGTTTCGGCCTCGCCGGAGTTTCCGTTGGGCGTATCAGACGGTGCGTGCGTTGAACCGGGAGATGCTCCCGGATCGGAAGCCTCTGGGACTTCCGGCGAATCTTCCGAAATTGGCATTCGTTGCTAGCTGTTGGTGTTCCCGGCCGGCTCCGCGTAATGTTCCGGCGCGGAATGACCGGTTTCGTGGGCTGAATTCGCGGCGGAAGGTACCGGCGCCGGAAGATTGTGCGACTCTTCCGCATGACCTGCTTCCAGTAAATGCCCGCTCGCTATCGAGCCTGGCGCCGCTTCCACCTGAAGCGGAGCCTCGTGCGCGGCGCCCTCGGTTGCGGATGCGCCTGCCGTCAGTGTAGTGGTGAGGGAGGAATCGTAAGATCCGTCGTAATAAGACGAATCGTAGGAAGAATAGTCGTAGTTGTAGCTATTGGATTGATAGCTCGTTGACGCCAGTTCCTTGATCCCGGTCTCCTGCTCCAGGTTTCTCATCTCGCGGTCGAACGTGGCTTTCAGTTCGCTCTGCGCGCGGCGGAACTCCGTCATCGCCTTGCCGAGCGTCCTGCCGAGTTCGGGCAACTTCTTCGGACCGAACAGCAGGAGAGCCAGCAGGAAGATGAATACGAGTTCCTGTGTACCCAGCGGACCCATTAAAAGGAATCAGACCTCCATCCGTATTGTAGTCCACCGCAACGGAAGGGCTTCGCCGATCTGCGTGCAGTGTCCGGCCGGGCGCCGGGATGTGCGCTGCCGCTTCAGACGGCGGCGAGGGCTTCGCGGCGGCCCGCCACGCGGTCGAGGGCCGCGGCAACATCGCGAACCGTGCGCTCCTTCGTGAAGAGCGCGCAGCGGCGCCGGCCTCGCTCGATCAGGTCGGCGCGCAGAGCGCCGTCGGAGAGAATGCGGCGCAGACCGTGCGCCATATCGTCAACGCTGTAAGGATCGATCAGGACCGCCGCGTCGCCCGCCACTTCGGGCATGCTGCTCAGGTTGGACGTGAGCACGGGGCAGTCGAACGCCATGGCCTCGAGTACGGGAAGCCCGAAGGTCTCTTCGAGCGACGGCATCACCATGGCGCGCGCGTTGCGGTAGAGAACCGGGACATCTTCCTGCGGCACGCGGCCGAGGAACAGAACGTCATTGGCAACGCCGCACTCCGATGCCACGCGCTTCAGATTTTCGGCGGTTTCCCCCGCATTGCCGCCGGCCAGCGCCAGCGCGAGATCGGGAAAGTCCGGACGGATCTGCGCGAACGACTGAATCAGCCTCGCGTGATTCTTGAAGGGATAGAGCGCCGAAATATAGAACAGAAACGGCCGCGGGCGGCCCATCATGCGGGACAGCGCGGCGCCGTCGTTTGCCGGATCGCTCGAATCGGTTTCCCGGAGATCCACCAGGCGATTGTTCACAACGACGAACTTATCCGGATCGAGCCCCGGCACGTGTTTCATGATGACGCGCTTGCCATCGAGGCAATTCACGCCGATGACATCGGCCACGCGCGCGGAGTTGGAGACGGCCCAGTGCAGATACTTGCGCCGGATGAATTTATAAGTCTCCGGATGAGTGAAATACTGGTGCGCCTGGACCAGGAGTACCGTCCGGCATTTCACGCGCAAAGGAAGCGTATTGCAGGGTCCGATGAAGATATCCACGTTTTCGCGTTCGGCGAGGCGCGGCAGAACCATCTGCTCAAACCAGACACGCTTCGGACGCGAATTCGAACAGTCGCATCGAACCACGCTCACATTGGACGTGGCGATTCGGTAAGGTTCCACCCAATCCGGGACGAAGAGCTTGAAATGCCAGTCCGGCCGAAGTGCGGGAACGCCCAGAATGATGTCCTGCATGTAGGGCCGCATACCGCCCAGCGAGCGGGACGCAGAGGTCGACTCGCCCGGTGAAATGCTGTCCAGGCCGACGATTACCTGCTTCGACACGAGCGAATGTTAGCATGCATTTCCCGCATTACTCCACACTCCGGGGTACCCATCAACACGATCGGCAACACGCTCGGCAACACGATCCGCGACACGATCGGCTTCGATACAATCGTCCACCGATGAAATACCGTTACGAAGAGTTCACCTGGCCGGAGATTCGCGAGGCCGTAAACGGAAACCGCGTGGCCGTTCTGCCGGTGGGAACCGTGGAGCAGCACGGGCCGCATCTGCCGCTGATTACGGACGTGCTGACCGCCAGCGAGATGTCGAGACTGGCGGTGGAGCGCGACCCGGCGCGCGCGGTGCTGATGCCGCCGGTTTTCTACTCCTTCAACGAACACCACATGGATTTTCCGGGCACCATTGCGGTGAACGGCGAAACCATCATTCGCTATGTGACCGATATCGGCCGCAGCCTTTCGCGTCACGGCTTCCGTAAAATCCTGATCGTGAACGGGCACGGCAGCAACGTGCCGTTTCTGGATATTGCGGCGCGCAATATCACCAACGAAACACCCGCGGTTTCGGCGATGATTTCCTGGTGGAAGCTGATTCCGAAGAAACTGCTCGAAGAACTGCGCGAATCCGAGCGCCCTGGCGGGATGGCGCACGGCTGCGAACTGGAGACTTCCGTGCTTCTGCATCTGCGGCCGGACCTGGTTCAGATGGACAAGGCGCAGAAAGACATCAATTTCCAGACGCCGACGGAGTTCTTCTATTGGGACCTCGAAGGGCCGTCGCCGGTGATGTTCCAGGAGTGGTTCTCGCGCTATTCGAAGACCGGGACGGTGGGCGATCCGACGAAGGCCACTGCGGAGAAAGGCGCAAAATTCGTGGCGGCGGTGGTGGAGCGGATGTGCGCCCTGATCGATGAGTTCCGGGCGCGGGAGATTCGGCCGCGCGTGGATCATCACTAGCCCGCATTTCTCACGCTCTTTCTGCTGCGGCGTTACAGCCGCATCCCGCGGCGGTTAACCCTAAAAGCGCGCCTGGCTCACTTTGCCTGCGGCGGACGCTCCCGAACGAGCCGCCGAAGGGCCATTGTCCAGTTGAAGGGTATTTCCGTGGGATTGAAACACTCTTTGTCGTCGCACGCCTGATAGGTGAGCGTTCCGGTAAGCGTGAACGCGCTTCTGCCTTTGAGCGCCGCCTGGGCCGGGAGCGTTCCCACAAGAACCACATCCTGCACCAGCCGGAAAGGCCTGGCATACACAGGTACGTGCTCATTGAGCGGCTTGAAAAAGTAGATTTGCGGCGCCGGATATTTCAACGGCAGCAACTGAATGTTCGCGTCCGCGGCCACCGAAAGCGTCACCTTCCGGTAGCCTTGCGCGCCGGGCGCATAGACATGAATGCCCGGACCCGGCGTGATGTCCAGAATCAAACTGAAGCGATTGCCCGGCGCGACCGCGCCCGTGCTCGGATAAGCAGTCACATCGAGGTGGGCGCCCGATACCTTCGTCGCATGCACGGCGGCGCTGCGCGCGCCCGTCCGGACAAGGACGCTCGATACGGTGTTGCGGTCAATATAAAAATCTTCGAAGTAGCGCGCCGTCACCCGGCCGCCCGGATCAAGCAGGAAGGTTCCAGGGAAAGCAATGCCGGCCATATTCGGCCGGACGCCCACGACGGAGACGTACTGCTCGGCATCGGCCTTTACATCCGGATCGTCTTTGTGCGGTCCCAGCGCTTCGGCCACAACCGTATTCAGCAGACCGTAGCGCCGGATGGTGGCCGAACCGGCGTCGGACAACATGGTGAAAGTGATGCCGTGCTGGCGGCTGAAAGCGGCGAGCGTTTCCACCGGATCGTAGCTGATGGTCGCCAGACCGAGTCCCTTCGCTTTGAGTTCCGCCACCCCGCTCTGCAACTCGACCAGTTGCGTTTTGCAGTAAGGTCACCAGTCCGCCGAGCGAATGAAGACCAGCATGGCGCCCTTTGGACCCATGATGGACCGCAGCGTCTGCCGGTGACCGTTCTGGTCTTCGAGACTGAAATCGGGAACGCGCTCTCCCACTTTCGGGCCGAGCTTTGAGACGTCGATCCTTTTCCGCGACTGGGCTTTCAGGGTTGGGCCAACCCCGGTAAAAACGAGCGGCGCAGCTGCCAGCCACAAGACAGCGGACGCAAGATTTCGCATCACCTGCCCATTATGTTCTCGCAGGCGCGCCGCTGGCCGGTCCGACGCCTCTGTCCGGAACAGCCGTATCGACCGAAGCGCGGGCAGCGGCGCGATTCCTGGCCGCGATCCACGCATCGATGGCGAATTTTCCGGGGCCGAAAATCAGCACGATCAGCGAGGCGAAGAGAAACGTGTAGGGGGATGCCGCGGTGAACTTGTCGGGATCCGATATCACGGACAAGAGCGCTTCGCGATCCGCCAGGATATAGGCCATCAGCATGTCGATCGTCAGCGGGACAGCGATCAGACGCGAACCGAGCCCGAGCACCAGCAGAACGCCGCCAAGGAACTCCAGCCCGGCGATGAATTGCGCATTCAGGCCTGGGAAGGGAATGCCCAGCTGCGTGAAGAACCCGGTCACCTTCGCGATGTTGTTGATCTTTCCCCAGCCGGTCTGAATGAATTGCCAGCCCCAATAGAGCCGCACCAGCAGAAGGAATGGCGACTGGAGCGCCTCGCTTCCACGAATCAGGATGCGATAGTACTTCTCGAACATCGTCTTCATCTGTCAGATCCTCCCTGGGTCCGGCGCCGCGGCGTCAGCCAGCCGAAGCGGGTCCAGGCCGAAAACCAGCTTTTCAGCAGTTCCGGAATATCGTCCGAAGGAATCGGACTGCCATGAAAGGACGCTTCAATCGCCGCCGGGATCGTCCGGCCGGCGCGAAGCGCGGAAAGTAACCGGTACTCTTCGCCGCTCAGACGGCGATAGTAGACGTTGAGATCCAGCCGGTGCACGGCAACGAACAACGGCTCATGCCTGGGTTTTGGCGCCGGCACAGTCCGCCGCCGCACTCTTCGTCCGGGAACGTTGCTCGCGCCCGCGAAATCTTCGGGATCCGAATTGGCCCGCACGCGAATTTCATCCACCGCGTAGCGCAGCGGCAGAAGCGTGATGTAAGGCTGCAGTCCGAAGCGAAGGCCGGGTTTGAGTTCCGCCAGATCCTCCGGGCCGAGCACCTTGTCCGCCGGGCCGTCGAAGGCGATGATGTGCGCCCACTCCAGCCGAACCATGTCGAGCGCGAGTTCGGGATTGCGTGCGGCAAATTCAGGCCGCGGTTCGAGCCAGGCTTCCAGTCCGCTCCCCAGATTGCGCAGCGTGAACGAGCGCGACGGACAATCGGCCAGATAAGTCCGCGCCAGCCGTTCGAAAGCGCGCGGCCCGAGGATCGCCGCGAGGCCGGGAAAATCGTCGCGAAACGATTCGAGCAGCCGGAACCAGTAGCTGCGGCTGTAGATTTCCAGCCGTTCGAGCGAAGTCAGGCGGCTGTTCGGCTTGATGAACAGGGCAGCCTCTTTCGCCATCGCGACGCCGTTCGGCGCGCGGGGCGCAATACGGTCCGCGGCCGTGAGGGGCAGCATCAGCGCGGCAGCCATTCGCCGCTGCGTCTCCAGCAGCTTCATCGCCTTGCTCCCGCGGGCGCCGGCGCATAGCGCGCCGCCTTCAATGCTTCGGCGTGCACTTCATCGAAAGAAGGAATACGGTCGTCCCATTCGAGCAGCGTCGGTCTCGGCCCGCAGCGCTCGATCGCAAGACGATACAGCTCCCACACCGGCCCGATCACCGGATGATCGTGCGTGTCCAGTATGTATTTCTCGAACTTCGAATGTCCGGCGATATGAATCTGCATCACGCGCTCCGGGTCCACCGCTTCCACGTAGGCGCGCGGATCGAAGTCATGGTTGCGGGAGGAAACGTAGATGTTGTTCACGTCCAGCAGAATGCCGCAATCGGCCCGTTCCACCACTTCGTTCAGGAACTCCCATTCCGTCATTTCGGAGGCGTGAAACTCGGCATAGCTGCTGACGTTCTCCACCGCGATCGGGACCTCGAGGAAATCCTGCGCCTGCCGGACTTTCCTTGCCGTCAGCTTTGCCGCCTCGAACGTGTAGGGCATGGGCAGCAGATCGTGCGTGTAGCGGCCATCCACGCTGCCCCAGCACAAATGGTCGGTGAGCCACGGCGTCCTGGTGCGGCGAACCAGCGCCTTCAGCCGCCTCAGGTGCTCGCGGTTCAAAGGTTCCGCCGATCCGAAGTACATCGAGACGCCGTGCTGCACAACGCGGTACTGCTCGAGAATGCGGTCGAGCACCGCCAGCGGCCGCCCACCATCCACCATGTAGTTTTCCGAGATGATCTCGAACCAGTCGACCACGGGCTTTCGCTCGAGGATGTGATTCAGATGAGGGATGCGGAGGCCGATCCCTGTTCCGTAATCCGCATGCGCTTTGGAACTGTTCGCTGGCATATTGGTGGATGAACCTGTGGAAGACGCCGCGTGTGTCTTCAGAACCAGTGAAAGAGGAAGTGGCCCATCGCCGGAGCGATTACCACAACGGCCATCAGCATCATCAGTTTTTCGTGAATGCACATTCCGCTGCGCCTGCTGCAGCGATCCGATATTTTGCACATCATATTTTTTGACTTGATCTCCTGTTCGTGTCTGGTTTGCTCAATGGTTGGGGAATACACGAGGGAAACAAGGGGACCGCGGGAGCCGTGGCGATCCCCATGCTCCGGGAAGACGACCTACATCCTGGGTTTGGAGCCGTCCGTCGCACAGGCGCCCTGGCCCTTGCACGAATTCCTGCCCCACTGTTGGGCATCGCCGCCGCCCTGCCCCTTGCAGGAGTTCATGCCCTTGCAGGCGTGCTTCGGCAGCGCCTTCTTTTTGGCGGAAAGCATGCCGGCGGACAGCGCCGAATCGGCAGGCATAGTTGACTGCGAGGCCCAGGCCACGGTTCCCCCGACGAGCCCGGCGAAAGCGGCGGCGAGCGCTAAAGAATGTTTCGAGTGCTTCATGTTCAAAATCTCCTTGTGAGTGATCGATTCGCGCGATGCCTGCCGGTTCGCCGGCACGCATTCGGCTCAGTTCGACTTTGAAAGCGTGTTGCCTTCGATCGTGAGTGCGGACGCGGCCCGCTTTCTTACACCGCCCGCGCAGGAATTCTTCAACATGCCGGCAGATCATTTTCACGCCGTAAGATTTCCGCAAGCTGCGTCACACACAGTGATGCGTAATGAGCGGTAATGTTGTGTTCCGCCGGAGACAACTCCGCTTCTGGCACTCATCCGGGGCGCTTATGTTGATCTTTCCTGCAGAGTTCGCAACAATCGCTATTGCTCGATGAAGCCAGCCAGCCCTGTCAGCGCGGATTTCCTCGAGCGGCTCAGGAAACGCGACCCCGAGGCTCTCGCGCAGACGGTAACCGATCACGCTCGAACATTGTTTCGGGCCGC
>DAIDJK010000395.1 GCA_027450225.1 Bryobacterales bacterium
GGTTTCCGCCCCGATCACGCGGCAACGAAATTAATCGCGGACGGCTTCCCGGGTGCCTGCGGACCATGCCGCCACCGCGCTAACTCCGCGGGCTGATTGCACTTCCCGTTTCATTGGGTTCGTTCGGTAAATTCTCTCGAACGTCCTGTCCGTGCCTTCGTGAGTGCACCCGTCAGGTTTTCGCGTGTTACGCTCAACGCGGGATTTCGGCTGTCTCAGCCGTTCCTTACCGCTTGATCTGCCATCATCCGGGCCAGCGGCTTTTCATCCGCCGGTCAGGTCGTCTTCATTGGCTCGCGCGTCTGCACCTGCCACGGCTCGTGCTCGCCGGCGTCCCGGCCTTTCACGCGGTCGTAGATATAAAGGTTCGAAACCGTTCCGAGCGATTCGTTGTACAAGCTTTCGAGATGCAGCGCGTCCCGCAGATCTTCCTGAAACGCCTGGACTGCTTTCAGTTCTTCGGCCAGCGCAGGTTTCCGCTTGCCGCTCGGCGTCGTAAAGAATTTCTGAAAACCGCCGTCGGTCAGCGTGCCGATTTCTTTGCCGATCACGATCCCCGGCCGTTCGACCACCCGCGGGACGTTTTCGTTGCCCGGTTCAACCGTGCACGCCACGCCGTCGCGCTCAATGCGCGTTTTGCCGCCGCCGGCCGGTTCGGTTTTGAATCCGGCCGCGCGCGCGTTCGCCATGTGGTCGTCAAACGTCAGGGTTTTCGGTCGTTCGCGGCGGAAAAACATGTATGCCTCATTATAATTGCGGGCATGCCTTTCGTGCTGTCGCTCGACGAGGGAACCACCAGCGCGCGGGCCGCGCTCTACAACCAGAAAGGCGAGCGGATCGCCATGTGCGCCGAACCGTTCGAGTGCCGCTTTCCGAAGCCGGGCTGGGTGGAACAGGATGCTTTCGGACTCTGGGACGCGCAACTTCGGGCCGCCCACGCGCTGTTTGAGCGGACCGGCATCGCGCCGAAAGATGTTTCCGCCTGCGGCATCACCAATCAGCGTGAAACCACCATCGTCTGGGATCGCGCCACCGGCAAACCGATCGCGCCCGCCATCGTCTGGCAGTGCCGCCGAACCGCCGATTTCTGCGCCGAACTGGCGCGCTCGCCCTACGGCGCCCTCATCCAGAAGAAGACCGGCCTCGTGGTGGATGCCTACTTCTCCGCCAGCAAGATCAAATGGATCCTCGAAAATACCCGCGACGGCCACGCGATGGCGAACGACGGCGCCATCCTGTTCGGCAACGTGGATACGTGGCTCATCTGGAATCTCACGCATGGCGAAGTGCACGCCACGGACTTCACCAACGCCTCCCGCACCATGCTGATGGACCTGAACGCAGGGGCGTGGGACAACGAACTGCTCGGCATTTTCGGCATCCCCCGGGTCATGCTCCCCGAAATCAAACCGTCGTCCGGCCGGTTCGGCGCCATCGCGGGTGAAATCTTCGGCGCCGAAATTCCCATCAGCGGCGTCGCGGGGGATCAACAGGCCGCACTCGCCGGCCAGGCTTGCTTCCGCGCGGGGCTTTCCAAAAACACTTACGGCACCGGCTGCTTCGCGCTCACTCACTCCGGGGATAAACGTCCACACTCCAATGCCAACCTGCTCGCCACGCGCGCCGCATCTCTCAATGAGACTGCCCAATTCGCCGTGGAAGGCAGCGTCTTCGTCGCCGGAGCGGCGGTTCAGTGGCTGCGCGATTCGCTCGGCCTCATCTCCACCGCCGCAGAATCGGAATCCTATGCCGCCAGCGTTCCCGATTCCGCCGGAGTCTACATAGTCCCCGCGTTCGTCGGGCTCGGCGCGCCGCACTGGGATGCGTCGGCCCGCGGCATCATCACCGGCCTTACCCGCGCCGCCACCAGGGCGCACATCGTCCGCGCCACGCTCGAAAGCATCGCTTACCAGAGCAGGGAACTGATAGACGCCATGGAAGCCGACGCCGGCGAGCCGATTCGCGAGCTTCGCGTCGATGGCGGCGCCGCGGTCAACAACTTCCTTATGCAGTTCCAGGCCGATATCCTCGGCAAACCGGTCGTACGGCCCGTCGATGTGGAAACCACTTCGCTCGGCGCCGCCTACCTCGCCGGCATCGCCGAAAAATTCTGGTCAGGCGTGGATGAAGTGGAAAGCTTCTGGCGCGTCGAACGCCGTTTCGAGCCGAAAATGGCGGAAGATCAGCGTGAAGCGCTGCTTCAGGGCTGGCGCTCGGCCGTGGCCCGCGCCCGAGTGTCTTCCTGAGCCCCTTTGAGCGCTCCGGACCTGAGAAAAGCGCCAGTTTGTCAATTGCGTAAACCGTTGACGCTAGAATGAAATACGAATGCGAACGCTTTTTCTGAACCCGCCGTCGTTTGAAGGTTTTGACGGTGGCGCGAGTTCGAGATGGCCCGCTTCCCGCGAAATCGAGAGCTACTGGTATCCCGTGTGGCTCTGCTATCCCGCGGGTCTGCTGCCTGATAGCCGGGTTGTCGATGCGCCCCCGCATCGCATCTCCATTGACCAGACCGTCGCCATGGCGAAGGACTACGAGCTTCTCGTCCTCTTCACCTCGACGCCGGGCTTCGATGTCGATATCAAGATGTCGGAGATGATGAAGGACTCCAACCCGAAGCTGAAGGTCTGCTTCGTCGGCCCGCCCGTCACCGTCGAACCCGAAAAGGCGCTGAACGCCAGCCGCGCCATCGATTTCGTCGTGCGCCGCGAATTCGATTATCAGATTGTCGATTTCGCCAACGGCAAGCCGCTCGACGAGCTTCCAGGCGCGAGCTTCCGCCGCAACGGGTCGATCGTCAACAATCCCGAATCCGCCTCCATCGAGAACCTCGACGCGCTCCCCTGGGTCACGAAGGTTTACAAGCGCGATCTCGATATCAGCCGCTACAACGTTCCGTTCCTGCTGAACCCGTTTATTTCGTTCTATACGTCGCGCGGCTGTCCGGCCATGTGCACCTTCTGCCTCTGGCCGCAGACGCATTCCGGTCATCGCTGGAGGCTGCGTTCGAGCGACGATATCGTCAACGAAGTGCGCTACGCGCTGGAAGCGTTTCCGAACATGAAGGAAATCTTCTTCGACGACGATACCTTCAATTACCGCAAGGAACGCACCATCGAGCTTTGCTCGAAGCTGAAGAAACTGAACTTCACCTGGTCCTGCACGTCGCGCGTCACCACGGATTACGACACGCTCAAGGCGATGAAGGATGCCGGATGCCGGCTCCTGATCGTGGGCTACGAATCGGGCGATCCGCAGATCCTCAAGAACATTAAAAAGGGCGCCACGGTGGATATGGCCGAGC
>DAIDJK010000396.1 GCA_027450225.1 Bryobacterales bacterium
TGGCTCCGTCGCCGGAAGAACAGCGGCTGGCCGATATCTATTCACGGCGGGGGCTGGCGGCGCTGGTAGCGGAACTGAACCGGTATTGAACCGCGCACACGTACTTCGACCGAAGTAACGGGTATGCGAAGCTGCGTGCCGGCTGTGCTGAACCTCAGCGGCCGCCGGGAGCGGACGTTTCAGCGCCCGCTTCCTTCACAAGCACCAGGCTTCCGAACGCATCCGGCACATGAAACGTGCTGGCGCCGGTGGGACGCCATGCCATATAGATTCGATTCGGTTCTTTGCCCGCCATGCGGAACAATCCGATGCGGAGCTCATCGCCGGGCTTCGCCTGCTTCATATCCAGGCTCTGGAACGGGATGCGCATCTCGCCATACCAGACTTTCTTCTTGTAATCGATCTGGCCCTTCACAGTCATGCCCGAATCCCACGCAAGTCCCTTTTCATTCTTGGGATCGTCACGGTCGATCTCGAGATCAACGTATTCGCCCTGCGGGGAGACCTGAAACTCCTTGTAGTGCGAGGTGTTCAGATAATCCGATCCAATGAAGGCTTCCGCCACGTCGTAGTCCCAGAGCTGGTTGGTTTTCGCGTCGGTGACCGGGTCCTTCTTCAAGTTCAGCTCGTCATACGGACACATAAACAACAGGTAAAGATACTTGCGCGTCCATCGCGAGCGAATCTCAGTCGCCGTTCCTGGAACGTCTTTGCCGAAGGAATCCTGCTTCATCAGGACAGGGGGCAATCCCGCCCATTCCGGGGAATTGGGATCGGCGGCGGGGTCCCAATCCTTTGCGGTGTAGAAGCTCTGAATCACAGTGGCGGGATCGGGCGGTGGCGGATTCACGGGAGGAGTCGAAACTTCCTGTGTCAGCGCCAGCATTATCAGGGCGAGTTTGATCATCTCTCCGTACGGCAGATTTCATTATCAAACGGCCGGCGTAAGAACCAAAGCATTTCCAGTAGCAAAAGCGCTTAAACGTCTCCAAAATCTCCTTCGGGCGCGGGCAGCTTGTCATGTTCCCCCGCTACCCATACGTACACGGTGGGCAGCAGGAAGATGCTGAGCAGGAGCGCCGCTATCAGGCCGCCGACAATCACGATGGCGAAAGGCCGCTGCGAATCCGAGCCGATGCCGCGCGAAATGGCCGCGGGAAGCAGCCCGAGCGTCGCGACCAGAGCCGTCATCGTAATGGGCCTCAGCCTGAGCACGGCGCCCTCGATGGCGGAGTCCTCGATCGAATGGCCGCGCACGCGGAGCTGGTTGATGTACTCGACCATGATGACGCCGGTCTGTACGGCGACGCCGAACAACGCAAGGAAGCCCACGCCCGACGACACGCTGAAATGCGTGCCGGTGATGTAAAGCGCGAGCAGGCCGCCGAGCGGCGCCATGGCCACGTTGCAGAGCAGCAGCGATGCCCACTTGAACGATCCGAACATGGTGTAGAGGATCATGAAGATCACCAGCAGCGTGATGGGCAGTACGATCATGAGGCGCTTCTGCGACCGTTGCGCGCTGGCGTATTCGCCGGCCCAGTCGATGTGGTAGCCGGGAGGCAGCTTCACCTGCTGGTTCACCTTGCGGATGGCTTCTTCCACGGTGCTGCCGAGATCGCGGCCGCGGACGCTGTATTTCAAAGCCACGTAGCGCGAATTTTCTTCACGATAAATTTCCGAAGCGCCGTCGAGCGTATCGATGTTGCAAAGCTGCGCGAGCGAGACGCGCTCGCCCGAGGGGGCAAGCAGACGGATGCGCTCGATGGCGTCCTTCGTATCGCGGTAGCGCGGCAGATAACGGGGAACCAGATCGTAACGGCGCTCGCCGTCGAGCACCTGCGTTACGGCGTTTCCGCCCACCGCGGTCTGGATCGCATCCTCCACATCGGAGACGTTGATGCTCCAGCGCGCCGCCGCATCGCGGTTGACGGTGAGATTGAGATTCGGCTGGCCGATGACGCGAAACAGCCCGAGATCCTCCACGCCGGGAATATTGCGCATAATGCTGACGATCTGATCGCCCTTCTGCTCGAGCAGCTTCAGATCGTCGCCATAGATGTTCACCGCGAGCTCGCCTTTGACGCCGCTGACGGCTTCTTCCATGTTGTCGGCGATGGGCTGCGAAAAGTTCCAGAGCACGCCGGGGATCTTCACGAGCTCGCGGTCCATGGCGCCGATCAGCTCGTCTTTGTTTTCGTGGAAAACGGAGCGCCATTCTTCCTTGGGCTTGAGCCCAACGAAGGATTCGGTGTTGAAGAAACCGCCCGTGTCGGTACCGTCGTCGGGGCGGCCCACCTGCGAAACCACTTCCGTGACTTCCGGGAAGGACGCGAAGATGACGCGCGCCCGGTTCATCAGATTGGTGCCTTCGGTGGGACCGGTGCTGGGCGCGAGCGTGCCGCGGGCCCAGATGGCGCCTTCATCGAGATGCGGCAGGAACTCCGACCCGATGACGCCGCTGAGCGCGAGAAACGCG
>DAIDJK010000397.1 GCA_027450225.1 Bryobacterales bacterium
ATGGATCTTCAGTATGTGCGGGACGTGGCCGACATCTTCATTCAATGCCTGCTGAGCGGCGCGAAGGGCGCGCATGTTTTCAATCTGCGCGGCGAGGTGATCGAGATGGAAGCGTTGAAGCAATTACTGTGCGAACTCCGACCCGAAGCAGCCCAATTGATCTCGATCGCAGGCAATCCGGTACCTGTAGCGTTCCGAATGGACGATTCCGCTCTGGAAAAGGTGACGGGCCCAGTACCACGAACGCCACTGAAGGATGCGATACGTGAGACACTCACTCAGTTCGAACAGCTTTCAACACGGTAGTGTGCGAAATAGATCGACGTGTTTATCGAGGCGCGACAGCATTGGCGGATTACGTTGCAGCATCATGTCCCTTCTCGTATTCTGAGGGCACGGGGCATCCGCAAGCGCTTTCGAGAAGCTGCTCTCACGTTGCGAGACTCGACCAATGCAACCTGTTAACGAGGGCCTTATGATTCCGGCAGCGCGCCCGTGCGTAAAGGAAATATGCAGGCAAGCGCCGCTGCTCCAATGAAGATGCGGGATTATCGCACTCTGTTTTCAAACGCGCCCGACGCACTGTTGCTGGTCGAGCGGGAGACTCTGGCGATTGTGGACGCGAATCGCCGGGCATGCGAGCTCTTCGGGCGATCGGAAGAAGAGCTTCGAGCTACGAACGTGGGGAAACTGCTGAACCCGGCGGGATGCGCGCGGTTGAGCATGGGGACGGCGCCGCCATCGGCCGCAGCCGAAATCGCGGACTGCGCGGCGAAGCGTCCCGATAACACCACTGTTCCGGTGGATGTCACGGTCAGCCAGGCGCCGGAGGGCGGATTGGTCATTGTGGCGCTGCACGATGCGACGGAAAAAGCGAAGATGCGCGACCAGCTTCGCCAGGCGCAGAAGATGGAAGCGGTGGGGATGCTGGCGGGCGGCATCGCGCACGATTTCAACAACCTGCTCACCATCATTTCCGGCTACACGCAGATGCTGATGATCTCGCCGCAACTGACCACGGAGCGGGACCGCACGGCGCTCGAGCAGGTGCTGCGCGCGAGCGAGCGCGCGGCGGATCTGACGACGCAACTGCTGGCTTTCAGCCGGCGGCAGACGGTGCAGCCGCGCGTAATCGAACTGAATCGCATCGTGGACCAGACCGCATCCATGCTGCAGCGGCTGATTGGCGAAGACATCGAACTGCAGATCGAGAAATCGCCCGATGCGGGAAGAATCCACGCGGACCCGGCGCAGATGCAGCAGGTGCTGCTGAATCTGGTGATCAATGCGCGGGACGCGATGCCGGGCGGCGGTACGCTGGTGATCCGGACGCGCAACTCGGCTGTCGCGCCGCGCTCACACGACCGGCATAACGACCGCGGACACCGCCGGGGCGGATACGTGGTACTCGAAATCTGCGATACCGGCACGGGCATCGACGCCGCTACGCGCGAGAAGATTTTCGAGCCGTTCTTCACCACCAAGCCCGAAGGCAAGGGCACGGGGCTGGGGCTCTCCACGGTCTACGCGATCGTGAAGCAGGCGCACGGAACCATCGATCTGCACACGGAAGTGGGGCATGGCGCGACGTTCAGCGTATATCTGCCGCGCATCCAGCATGAGCTGATCGATGAGCCGACGAGCATCTCCGAGGCGGCGGGCGGCCACGAAACCATTCTCCTGGTGGAAGACGAGGAAGGCGTGCGGCGCACGGTTCATTCGGCGCTCGAACGGCGCGGATATCAGGTGCTGGTGGCCGGCAGCGGCGACGAAGCGCTGGATCTGTCGCGGGCGCACCAGGGAAAGATCGATCTGCTGCTGACGGACGTGGTGATGCCGCAGATGAACGGGCGGGAACTGGCGCGGATCTTCGGCCAGGAGCGGCCGGACTCGACCGTGATGTTTATTTCCGGGTATCCGGGCGACACGCTGCAATTGAAGGGCGTCGCCGCGCCGGAAGCCGCGTTCCTCGCCAAGCCGTTCACGCCGCTCGCGCTGACGAGGAAGGTTCGCCAGGTACTCGATCAGCATCGCGCGCAATCCGGCGAGCCGAACACGAATCAGGCTTCGGGCTGACGCCCGGAGACTGCTTATTCGGGTCTGAGGCGGATCAGTTTGTATCCCACAACGAAGAACCAGCCGGTAGCGAAGAGCGCGTTGCCCATGATGACGGGGAACCAGCCGGTGAGCGCAAGGATGCCGAGAACGCCGGTCGTCAGGGCGAGACAGGCGGCAAGCTTGCCGAAGTGCGACTTCAGCATCACGACACCGATTAACAGGATTCCGACCGAGGGGATCACGATCGCATAGACGGTTTCCACGGGGGTGGCAAGCACGGCGGCGGCATACCCGGCCGCTGCGAGATATGCCGAGCGATGCGCATCGTCGGCAGCTTGAGAGTAGCTGCGGAAGAGGGTCAGGATGGAAGCGTAATGTCCCCATGTGACAGCGAGATCGAGAATGACGAACATTCCGATGAAGATCGCCGCGAGAGCCATCAGATAGTGATTAACTGACTTCAATGCCATCCAGAGGGCAAGCGCCAGGGGAATATAGAGCAGGTCGGTAAAGACGGAGAGGCCGAGAATCCACCACCAGGTCCCGGTTTTGCCTGGGAGGTATGTGAAAAAAGCTTCGCCGCCTCCGCCGGTTGGCGGGGCTCCGACGTGCGCGAACAGCGGGATGATGGCGAGGTAGCCGAGCGCGAGAGTGAGAGAGGCAACGCCGCTCCACCGATACGACTGCCGCCCCCGATTCCCGGAAGCTGCATCCGCTGCCGCTTCATCAACGCTCACGGGCGACCTTTCTCCGAGCCTCGGACGTACCAGAATACTACCGGAACACTTTGCCCGCTGGCTTGCCGTCTGCTTTCCCGGCCATCTGGCGCTGTGCGAATAATGAAGGATGGCCCGCGACCTGTTCGAAGTCTCCTGCCCCTGCTGCCAGACGAAGCTGAAGATCGACCCGGATCTGGAAGCCGTGATCTCTCACGAAGAGGCAGTGAAGCCGCCCGCGATCGAGGATCTTGCGGCGGCGGTTCAGCGCCTGAAAGGTGAAGCGGGGCGGCGCGACGAGGCGTTCCGCAAATCGTTCGAGGCGGAGAAGAACCAGGGCCAGGTGCTGAACCGGAAGTTCGACGAACTGTTCAAGAAAGCGAAAGAGAATCCGGAGTTCGGGAAGAAGCCCCGGGATATGGATCTCGACTGATTTCCCGGAGCGCCTGCGCGGCGGCGCGCAGCGGAGATTCCCAGTCTCCCGCGCGGGGCTGACGGAAGAGGCGCATGGAAGGGTACCAGGGCGAATCGCAGCGGCCCATCATCCAGCGCCAGTCGGCATCGTGCTTCAGCAGGACCCAGACCGGCTTGCCCAGCGCGCCCGCCAGATGGGCGGCCATGGTGTCCGGAGTGATGAGCAGATCCGAGTTCATGATGTCGGCCGCGGTATCGAGAATGTCGCCCGATTGCTCGCCTGAATAATTCAGCCAGCCGCGGCCGGCGGCCTGCGCGTGAGCCGGGCCGTGCTGCAGGGAATGGAAGTCGATTCCGGCGAGCGGCGCGAAGGCGGACTCGAACAGATGGAGCGGGATGGAACGGGTTTCATCCCAGGGGCTCGAATGCCAGACGAGCGCGACGCGCGGACGATTGGAATTGCGGAAGCGCAGGGCGCGTTCGGCGAGGCGGCGCGGCGGGACGAAGAGATACGGCGTTTCGCGCGGCAGGTCTTCGCAGGAATGCCGGAAGGCCCAGGCGAGTTCCATCACTTCGATCTCGATATCGAATTCGGGACGGGGTCCCCAGGTGATGGCGCGGTCGAGTCCGGGCGCGGTGGAGTGCAGATCGACCAGCTCGGGATGCATCTGAGCGACGACGCTCGCGGCGCCTGCCTGCTTCAGCTCCCGCGCGTAACGGATGAATTGAATGGCGTCGCCAAGGCCGTGGACGCAGCGGATGAGGACGCGCCTGCCTGTGAACCATTCGCCGTTCCAGACGCGGGAAGGCGAGCGGCGCTCGATTTCATCGGCGGTGCGCCAGGCGGAAGCGAAGTCGCCTGCCAGCATGTGGCAATACCAGAGGTCGCCGGCGGAATCGTCGAAGTCGCACTGTGCGAAGGCGCGGAGAGCTTCGGGGATGCGGCGGGCGGCGAGGTGGCGGCGGGCGGCGTGAATCATTCGAGACCGCTCGAACGAAGAAACTCGCGCGCCACTTCACGCGCCGGGCGATGTTTGCCGTCGAGCTCGTAATTCAGGCGTCGCATGGTTTCGCTCGAGATGCGTCCGGAGAGTTCGGCGAGCGCGGGGCGCAGCGCGGGGAATTCGCGCTCCGCGCTCTCGCGCACCACGAGCGCGCACTGATAGGGCGGGAAATAATGGCGATCGTCTTCGAGCACGCGGACGGGCAGCACGGAGAGAAGGCCATCGGTGCTGTTGCCGGCGACCATATCGACCTGCTTCTTCATGAGGGCCTGATAAAGCAAACCGAGGTCCATGGTTTTCGGGATGCCATCGAGATGGAGGCCGTAGGTGCGGAGGAGTCCGGGCAGACCGTCGGGACGGGTGGCGAATTCGTAGCCGGCGCCGAGACGCCAGGAGCCGCTGGCGGCGGCCTGACTGAGCGTGGCGATGCGGCGGCGCTGCGCCTCCTCGCGGCGAATGGTCATGGCGAAGGTGTTCTCGAAGCCGAGGGGAGCGAGCCATTCGAGTCCCCATTTCGCATAGCCGGCGCGGACCTGGGAGAGCACCTGCGCGGGATTGGAGCCGGGCCGCTGCTTGAGGACGGAAGTGAGCGCGGTGCCGGTGTATTCGGGGAGCACGTCGATATCGCCCGAGACGAGAGCCTGCTGGGCGAGGAGTGTGCCGCCGAGATCGAGGCGGCGGCTCACGTGACCGCCGAGGCGATGTTCAAGATGCTGGGCGACGATTTCGCCGAGGATGAGCTGCTCCGTGAAATTTTTCGAGCCGACGCGCACGCGGGGTTCGCGGGAACAGGCCACGCAGAGGAGCAGCGCGAGAACGGTCAGCGCACGGACCATCGTTTTTCGAGGGCTCCGAGTCCGGCGTCGGCGATGAGGGCGAGCAGCGCGGCGGGGATGGCGCCGGCGAGAATCTGCAGCTTGTCGATGGAGGCGATGCCGCGGAAGATGAAGACGCCGAGTCCGCCGGCTCCGATGGCGGCGGCAATGGTGGCGGTGCCGATGGTGGTGACGGTGGCGATGCGGATTCCGGCGAGGATGGTGGGGGCGGCGAGCGGGAGTTCGACCATGCGAAGGACCTGGCGGGGCGTCATGCCCATGGCGATGGCGGAATCGCGCACGCCGGCATCGACGCCAAGGATGCCGGTGACGGTGTTGCGCAGGACGGGCAGCAGGGCGTAGACGACCAGCGCGAGGATGGCGGTGTGCTCGCCGATGCCGCCGATGAAGGGGATGGGGATGAGGAAGCCGAAGAGCGCGAGGCTGGGGATGGTCTGGCCGATGCCGGCGAAGGCGAGCGCGAAGCGGCGGGTGCGCGGGCTGGCGGCGGCGGCGATGCCGAGCGGGATGCCGATGGCGCAGGCGATGGCCATCGAGACGAAGACGAGGACGAGATGCTGGACGAGGAGTTCCCCGCCCTCTTCGAGAAGATCCTGAAGGACGTCGCTCAGCATGCGGCGCCATCCGGCCGGAGGACTTCGAGGAAGCGGGCGGCTTCGGGGTTATCGCTCCGCCGGAATTCGGCGGGAGTTCCGAGGAAGGCAAGGCGGCCCTGATCGAGCAGGGCGATGCGCGTGGCGAGGCGCATGGCTTCGCGAACGTCGTGGGTGACGAAGACGGAGGTCTTGCGGAGTTCGTCGCGCAGGCGGAGGAATTCGTTCTGCAGATCGAGGCGGGTGACGGGATCGAGGGCGCCGAAGGGTTCGTCGAAGAGGAGAATGCGCGGGTCCGCCGCGAGGGCGCGGGCGACGCCGACGCGCTGGCGCTGGCCGCCGGAGAGCTCGCGCGGTTTGCGATTGGCGAATTCCTGTGACGGCAGGCCAACGCGATCGAGCAGTTCGGCGACGCGGGCGTTCACCTTTTCGCGCGGCCAGTTTTCGAGCGACGGCACGAGGCCGACATTGCGGGCGACGGTGAAGTGCGGGAACAGGCCAGCGTCCTGAATGACGTAGCCGATGGAGCGGCGGAGCGCGACGCGATCGTGCGCGGTGGTGGGTCTGCCTGCCACGCGGAGTTCGCCCGAGGCGGGAAGGAGCATGGCGTTGATGAGGCGCAGCGCGGTGGTTTTGCCGGAACCGCTGCGGCCGAGCAGCACGAGAGTTTCGCCAGCCTCCACAGAGAAGCTTATGTCACACAGGATTTGCCGGCCGCCGACTGCATAGCCGACATTGCGGAATTCGATTTCGGGCATTCAGGCGGTGAACAGCGTTTCGGCGAAGGGCCATTCGCTGTCGAGCCACTGGTGGGCGAAATGCCAGCCGGCGCGTTCGGCCATGCGGCGGATTTGCGGCGGGCGGAATTTGTGCGAAGACTCGGTCCAGATGGTCTCGCCCGGGCGGAAGCGGATTTCGCGGCGGATGGCGGAGATGGAGACGCGCTGGGCGACGCGGGAGCGGAGATGCATTTCGATGCGCGAGCTGCGCGAGTTCCAGACGGCGGAGTGGGTGAAGCGAGAGAGGTCGAAATCGGCGCCGAGTTCGCGATTGATGCGCGCGAGAAGGTTGAGGTTGAAGGCGGCGGTGACGCCGAGCGAATCGTCGTAGGCCTGGAGCAGGACAGGTTCGGGCTTGACGAGATCCGCGCCGAGGAGGAACGAATCGCCGGGGCGCGCGCGGCGGTGGATTTCGCGAAGAAACGGCCCGGCCTGGCCGCGTCCGAAATTGCCGATGGTGCTGCCGAGGAAGAGGATGAGAGCGCGGGCGCGGGGTTCGCGATCGGCAAGAGCGCGGTCGAGGCCGGCGAGATAGGCGCCTTCGGCGGGCGTGACGCGCAGGCGCGGGATGCCGGAGAGGGACGCTTGGCAATGCTCGAGCGCGGCGGCGGAAATATCGATGGGGACGTATTCGACGAAGGCATCGCGGGTGGCGGCTTCGAGCAGAGCGCGGGTCTTCGCGCCCGAGCCGCTGCCGAGCTCGACGATGAGGCGGGGATGTCCGGCGCGGTGGATGAGATCGTGCGCGGCGCGGCGGATGAGGCGATCGTCGGCGCGGGTGAGACCGTATTCGGGAAGGAAGGTGATGGCGTCGAACAGGGCGGAGCCGAGTTCATCGTAGAGCCATTTGGCGGGAAGCCATTTGCGCGGGCTGGTGAGGCCGAGTTCGACGTCGCGGGCGAAATCGGGGTCGGCGGCGGGGGCGTGGGGCGCAACGAGCGCGCGGGCGGCGAGCGCCATGCGGGTCAGTTCTCCACCTTTGAGTTCTCCACGTTTGAGTTCTCCACCTTTGAGTTCTCCACCGTGCGGAAGCCCGCGTACATGTAAGGGTAATCCGGGCGGAACCAGTTGCGGAAGGTGGGGCGCGTGAGCAGGCGCGCGGTGCGCGGCGAGGCGCCTTTCATGACGTAATGGCGGTTGTCGAAGAAGTCCGCCGAATAGCCGGGATAAAAGGGATGCGGGGCGAAACCTGCGAAGGGCGCGAAGAGATCGCGCGTCCATTCCCAGCCGTTACCGTTCATTTGCACGGGCGCGTCGGGCGGCGCGACGGAATCGGAAGCATCGACGGGGACGGGGTCCCAGCGGAGATAGTTGAAGTTATCGCGGCGGGGATCGGGCGAGGTGAGAGCGGCGGCGCGCTGCCACTGGGCTTCGGAAGGCAGCGAGAGGCCACGCCACTGGGCAAAAGCCGCGGCCTGATCCCAGGTGACCCAGACGGGCCAGGCGAGCGGGAGCGGCATGGTTTGGAACATGCCGCGGAAGAGCCAGTGGTCGCTTTTTGCCGCGCCGTTTTGCGCGCCGTTGGCCGGGGACCAGAAGTGCGGGACCGGGCCGCCTTCGCGGACGAATTCAAGGTACTCGGCGTTAGAGATTTTGCGCCTGGAGATGCGGAAGGCGGGGACATCGACCTGATGCGCAAGATGCTCGTTGTCCCAGCCGAAGCCTTCGGGAGTTTTGCCGAGAGTGACGGGGCCTCGGGCGATATCGATCATGGGATTCGACGGGGGCGAAGTTCCGGCCCGCGGCGCGCGGGGCTGCGACGTCTGAGATGCTTCGGGCGCGCGCTTCGATTCCGGAGGGAGACTGTGGAGCAGATAAGCGAAGGTCTCCGAGTGCATGTGGCGGTGCTCGATGGCCATTTGCAGCACGAGGGGATCGAGATCGTCGAAATGACGATCGACCCAGGCGCGGGTTTGCGCCTTGTAGCGGGCGACTTCGTCGAGGGCAGGCCAGTCCGACGGGGAATCGGAGGGCGCTTCGCCGGGAGGGGGATCGATGCCGCGTTCGAAGAGGGCGTCGAAGGTGGGGTGAAAGGACTTCTCGCCTTTCAGGCGGCGCGCCAGAACGTTCCAGTCGAAGGCTTCGAAATGGCCGAGATAGAAGATGAGGCGATTGCGTTCCGGGATGGGGCGATGGTAGAGAGTTTCGGGCGCGATGAGATCGAAGAGTCGATCGGTTTCGCGGCGCGCATGAGCGAGTTCGTCGCGGAGGCTCGTATTCATTTGCGTTTCGAATCCTGCAGCAAGCGATTGGCCAACCGGGACGACCGCAGGCGAGGTGGCCGTGTACCGGAGAGGCGCCCCCTTGTGATGAAGAGAACGCCGGGTTGGTTACATCTGCCTGAGGCGTTCGACGGCGCGCATGAGGCGCAGGGTGTTGCCGCCGTAGATCTTACGAATGTCGTCCGGTGAATAGCCTTTTTCGAGGAGCGCACGGGTGAGATTGGGGAACTTCGACACATCTTCGAGACCGACGGGGGTGCATTCGACGCCATCGAAATCGCTGCCGATGCCGACTGCGCCGATGCCCGCGATTTTGACGACGTGATCGATGTGGGCGACCACGTCGGCCAGCGTGGCGGGGACCTGGCGCTGCTTCATTTCGGCGTGGAGGCGTTCGGTTTCGAGCTTGAGCTTCGCGGGGTTGTCGCGGAATTCGCGGGCGAGCCCATTCATGCGGAGGGTGAGCGGGGCGACGGAATCGGCGCTCTTCTGCGAGAGGAAATCGCAGTTGAAGTTGATCTGGATGACGCCGCCTTTCTTTGCGAGAGCGACGATCATGTCGTCCGTCATGTTGCGGGGGACGTTGGCGAGCGCGCGGCAGGAGGAGTGCGAGGCGATGGGCGGCGCCTGCGAGACGGCGATCACATCCCAGAAGGTCTTGTCGGCGACATGCGAGATATCGACCATCATGCCGAGGCGGTTCATTTCGAGGACGATCTGTTTGCCGAGGCCGGTGAGGCCGTTGTGGTGTTTGACGGAGCGGTCGCTGATGTCGCCCGAGGAATCGGCCCAGTCGTTGGTGTTCGCGTGAGTGAGCGTCATGTAACGGACGCCGAGGGCATAGAAGTCGCGGAGAAGGCGCGGATCGTCTTCGATAGCGTGGCCGCCTTCGATGCCCATGAGGGCGGCGATTTTGCCCTCGCGGTGGGCGGCCTCGATCTCGGCGGCGTTTTCGGCGAGAACGAAATCCTTCGCGTGGCGGGCGACGATGTCGTGACGGACGGTGTCGATCATGTCGAGCGCGCGATGGGCGGCGGTGTGGTCCCGGGCGTAGGAAGCCGCGACATAGACGGCGAAGAAGACGGCGCCGACGCCGCCGGCGCGCAGGCGGGGAAGGTCTGTGTGGCCGGTGGGGGAGGCGGCGCCGATGTCAAAGCCGGCGCTGTTTGAGGCGAACGCGTCGCGTTCTATGTTTGAAGCGAACGCGTCGCGTTCTACCGTACGGCTGGTGACGTCGTTGTGGGTGTCGATGAGGATGGCCGAGCGGTCGACTTCGCGGACCATTTCGTCAGTGACGGGGCGGCGCTGGAAGGCGGCGGCGAAAGTGAAGGCGAGGAAAAACCAAAGAAAACGGCGCATCCGGTACTTGCCTGGGTTAGCATGGCTCGGCTGGAAAACGCAAGGAGGTGGGATAACTGGCTGCTGTCCGAACCCGAACGTCCGCGACTTCTGGGAGATCCGCGAGGACCGTTAACAGGTCCGCTCGCTGATTCTCACGTCGCAGTTGCCAGTGTCACGCTGGCACGAACAGATCGGCGATCCGACCGCGGCCGACGGCATCCTCGACCGGATCGTGCACAATGCCCATCGGATCGAGATGCGTGGCGATTCGATGGGAAAGAATCGCTCTGGCCGGTCTGCTGAGTAGACCGGTGCCTTGCTTCCT
Organism: Bryobacterales bacterium; assembly: GCA_027450225.1. Taxonomy (GTDB): domain Bacteria; phylum Acidobacteriota; class Terriglobia; order Bryobacterales; family Bryobacteraceae; genus BOG-234. The sequence goes on from DAIDJK010000397.1 coordinate 10,289, forward strand.
CCGGGCGAGCGCCATATTCTTGGTTTATAGGGCAGGTGCGACATTTTGAAATTGACCTTTCCAGTGTTCACGTTCCTGCTCTGCTTATTCCCCCTGCACGGCACAGCATGTTCGCTGGTGGGATGCCTCGGCCGTGGCATCGAGATGAACCGGGATTTTGTGGTCGTTGTCAAACACCAGGGCAAGCCTTTAAAGGGTGTCACCGTAAAAGTGACAGATGCCTCCGATGCTCTACGTGTTTCGGCCGAGACCACTTCGACCGGGGCTGCTTCGATTAGCGGCTTGCCGCCTGGCGACTATTGGCTCGACGTTAGCTTTCTCGGCATCGCTGCCGGCTATGAGTGTTTCCATGTAAGTGAGCGCCCATCCCGGCACGCAAAGCAGCGGGTAAATTTCGAATGGGGCGATGAAGCGCCGGCGACCCGTCGAATCGCGGGCCGCTTGGTCGATTCCCAGCCCGGTACCGGGGCGAACCCGGTCTGGAACATGATTCACAGAGTAAACGTGCCGATTACTGAGGCGCGACTGAGTCTACAGGACCCCATTACGCGAAGAATTTTTTCCACAACCTCCGATCAGAATGGCACGTTTGCCATGGATGGAATTCCGGCCGGAATATATGTGCTGCATATTGAGGGCGGCAGCGGGGGCAGGGATTATGAACCAGCCGATCTGCTGATCCGACTCAGCTCAAGCGCCTCCCGCGATGCACTTGAATTAACCAGAAGAGAACCCGGGGGCGGGAGTTGTGGCGGAACGTCCTTGGATTTGGTAAAGACGCCGTCTCCAGCAAATCCCTGAAGAGACAGAGCGCTGCGCGCTCTGGGCAATTCGTGCTGAGGCGGGGAAAAGGGCTGCCCGGTGTTCCTGATCATCAGTCAGGACACATTCGAGAGTGGAGCCATATTCCTGTCGAGTAGGAGATACATCCGAGGGTCGGATAGGTCAAGATGGCTGCCCCGATACCACCTTCGTTTGCAGCACCGATCGCGAAAAAGTCCGAGAACACCTGCGAACGGGGGCGGTGCGCCAGGTCGTCCGCCAGTCTGCTATGAGGATCGCTACTGGAACGACCCACACCCATCTCGCATTTACGGCATCTCTCCCCAATCGCGTCTGTACGACCCACCCACACGAGACAGGCAGACCGATCATGACGATTACAAAACTTGAGATATCGATCGCGCTTAGCGAAACTGCCGGGAGAGCGACATGCGCGGCCAAAACCCCGTATGCGATGTACTGGACACATTGCGCTACAAAATAGGCAAATACCTGCTGGAGCATGAAATTGGAGTAACACGGCCCGGATTGAATCTGTCTAAACACGATGATTCTGCGGAATTAATGTTGGGTACCTGGGAGTAAAAAGATAATTGAACCACGCGAATGTAT